>DNQL01000126.1 GCA_003500765.1 Elusimicrobiota bacterium
CACGCGCTGGCCTGGGCCACCGGCAAGGTCATGGCGGCCCGCCGCTACGACGCCTTCTGTTATTTCGACGCCGACTCTCTGGCCCACCCGGGTTTCCTGACCGCGATGAACGCCCGCCTGGCCGCCGGCGACAAGGCCGTGCAGGGCAGGCAGTTGGCCAAGAACAAGCGCGAGGGGATACTGCCGCGCATACTGGCGGCCGGCCATTGCATAACCAACCGCTTCTTCCAGAGGCCCAAGCTGGCCTGGGGGCTCTCGGCCACGCTGCACGGCAAGGGCATCTGCCTCGACGCCGCCACCGCGGCGGCCTTTCCCTGGGACGGCCACAGTCTGACCGAGGACCTGGAGATGCAGATGCGGCTGGCCCGCCACGGGATACGCATAGGCTGGTCGCACGAAGCCGTTGTTTACGACGAAGAGCCGGTCACGCTGTCCCAGTACGTCCGCCGCTGCGTGCGCTGGACCAGGGGCGCGCTGGATACCGCCCGCAAGCACCTGTGGGGCCTCTGGAAAAGGGCGCTCGCCCACAGGGACCCGCGGGCCTTCGAGGCCTGGCTATACTGCGCCCAGGCCTACAAGTTCGCCATCGTTTTGCTAACCGCCGTTCTTATTTATTACACTAGGGACGGCTTCAACCTCATAGTATGGTTCTACGGGGTTCTGCCCGGCGCCAAGGCAGCCATGAAAGCCCTGGCGCTGGTCCCGTTGCTGGTCTACCCTTCGGCGGCCATACTGCTGGAGGGGGAGGGGTGGGACATCTTCGCGGCCTATTTCCTGCAGCCGGTACTTACCGCGCTGCGGATGCCCATATTCGCCGCCGGCCTGCTGAGGGGCCGGGACTGGTGGGGCAGGACGGAGCACTCCAGCCAGGTAACTATTTCCGAGCTGGCGGAATGAAAGACGGGGCGCAGCCGCCCTTTGGACGGAGGAAGAACATGAAGAAGATCCTGTTGCCGGCCGCCGCTATCGCCGCGGTCCTGATCACCGCGGCTATCGCCGCGGACCTGAACATTCCCGAGGAGCCGGGCGCCTTCACCGTGCCCAGGCCCGAGGCCCGCAGCGTCATCTCCGACCTCGGCGTACGCCTGCGCCTGAGCGCTAAGCAGGAGGAACGCATCTCTTCCGCGATACAGAAGCAGACCCGCGACTTCGACAGGATATTCAAGGAGTACGAGCGGGCGGCCGCCGAAGAGAAGAAGTGGCGCTACAAGATGAACGAGCATCGCTACAGCCTTTCGCTGATAAGCAGGGGGATTCCCGACCTGGTCAGGGAGTACCTCGACGAGGAGCAGCGCGAGACCTTCGACACGCTGCTGGACGAAAGGCGCAAGCCGGTGGCCGAGATAAAGAAGTCCCAGCCCCAGGCCGCCGAAAAGCCGGCCGAGACCAAGGCGCCGGCCAAGAAGAGGGTCCTTGTGAAGAAGAAGAAAGCCCCGGCGAAAACCCGGCCCGCCCCGGCCGCGCCCGAGCCGGCCGAAGAGCCCCAGCAGCCCGAAGAGGATTACGAGGACCTGGGCTCCTATCCCTGAACTCTTTTCGCCGGTATACAGGCCCCGGCGCGGTGAACGAATGAGAACAGGCCCCAAAAAAAATATTCCGGCCGGAGGGGGATTTACCCTGCTGGAGCTCCTGCTCGCCTCGGCTATCATGTCGATAGGCATACTCGGCATGGTGGCCTCTTTCCGCTATTTCAACGTAGGCATACAGAGCGCCAAGGGCCGGTCGCTGGCCAATAACCTGGCGCAGGAGAAGATCGAGTACCTTAAGAACCGCTCCTACTACCGGGTCCTGGTCACCACCGCCACGGCCTCCCCGCCCGACGACAACTTCTCTCCCCCCATGAACTACGACGTTTCTCCGAACGGCGAGGAGTCGCTGGTAGTGGGCGGCATAAACTTCAAGCGCCGCGTCATGATACGCAAGGTCAGCGAGGACCCGTCCACGGGGAATCTCGAATACAGGAACTGGAACGATCCCGACACGGGCCTCAAGGAGATAGCCGTCTTCGTGGCCTGGTTCGAGGGCGGTAACTGGAAGAAGGCGGAGCTCAGGAACCTCCTGGAGAACCCGGACCGCATAAACCTCAGCGCCTCCTTCTCCGGCAACGTCAAGGACCTGACCTCCAGCGCGAATATTTCCAGCGCCGTGGTCCGCGCGCAGGAGAACCCCTCCCGCTACGACTACACGGACGGGGACGGCAATTATTATTTCGACATAGAGCCCGGGACTTACACGCTGATGGCCTCCATGGAGGGCTATTTCATAAAGACCAGGCCCGCCGAGGTCATCGCCGAAGGCGACGCCCTGTCCGGCAGGGATTTCCTGCTGGCGCGCATGTCCAGCGGCACTATCACGGGCACTGCTTACCTGCGGGACCACCTGGTGGTCTACATGGTGACGGGCTCCTCGGTGATGGCGAACGGCGACGATATAGAGTTCATTTCCCTGTACAACCCCACCACCTCGGCGATAGACGTGGCGGCGGCGGCGGGCAATAATTTAAAGCTGTCGTATTCCGGCGAGACCGGGCTGGGCCACGACGTAAGCGAGTTCGCCCTCAACTATATCTCGACTTACGTGCCGGCGGGGCATTATTACCTGATAGCCAGCTCCGGTTCCTTCATTTTCAAAGGCTATTCCGTGACCGCCGACGCGGTCTATTCGACGTCCAACTCCCCGCCCTGCGCCATGTCGGGCCCGCTGCTGAACTGCATCAGGACCAACGAGGCCGGCAGCGTGCGCGTCAGGAACTCGTCCGGAGATATAATAGACACGCTCGGCTGGAACCGGTCCGCGGCCGGGAAACTGCCGAGCTATTACGAGGGCAGCTACAAGTCGGTCACGAACGGCATAGAGCCGGGCGGGCAGTTCTTCCGCTATACCACCAAAAGCTCCGGCAGCGAAGGCTCCGGCAGCTGCTACGACACCGACGTCAACAACGCCAACTTTTTCTACTTCACGAACGCCATATTCAGGGTCCTGTCCCTTTCGGACGGCTACAAGGCCCCGGTGACCGGCACGCCCGCCGCCGGGGGGCTGGCCTTCGCCGACGACGGGCTCTCGTCCACCGTTTCGGCGGACGCGGACGGTTATTTCAACCTCAAGAGCGTCGCCACGGGGTACTGGACCGTGCACGTCAGCAGCAGCGGGTATATGCTCAGCGTCAGTTCCGCCGGCGGGACCTCCAACGGGTTCGTCCACTCCCTGGGCAACCTCGTGCTCAGCTCTTCGAGTATTTACGGCTACGTTTCCGGCCTGGTGACGGACGTGAACGGGATCCCTCTCCCCGGCGTTAAGATGTACGCGGGCGGGGCCATAGGGTACACCGGCTCGGACGGAAGATATTCCGTGACTTCCCCCGAAGGGGAGAACAATGTCGCCGCCAATTACCAGACCTACGACCCCGATTACATAGAGTATTCCGAAACCGGCGTCATGGTCACGGCCGGGGAGATGGTCTCTCCCGCGGTGGATTTCACACTCACTCAGGGCGGGCGTCTGGCGGGGTGGGTCACCACTAACGGGGTCGATCCTCTGCCCAACGTGCCCGTCATCGCGGTCAAGGGCGGGATAGAGCACGGCAATACGGTCAGCGGCTCGGACGGCACATTCCTGATCTGGGGCTCGGGTATCTCCGTGGGCACTTACGACGTGGTGCCGCGGCTGGAGGCAGGGGAGGCCGCGACCCCGTCCACCTATACCGTGACCCTCAACGCCGGGGAAACTATTTTCGTCGGCACTTTCACCGTGACCGGCGCCATGGGCTACATAAGCGGCTCGGTAACGGCCAACGGCGCGCCGATAACCACGGGAGTGCTTGTCTACGCCACAACGGGGACCATAACCGGAGCGCCGCCGGTGCTCAACTCCGCCCTGCGCTCCGGCGTCGTAGCCTATTACGCCGTCTCCTCGGACGCGGCCGGCCATTATGAGCTGGCGGTACGGGGCGGCTACGATTACAACCTTTACGCCTGGTACACGACCTGGAACGGGCAGACGCCGGCCACGACCCGGAAGGATTATTCCTCGCCGCCCGTGACCGTGGTCCCAGGCGACGCGGTGACGAGGGACTTCGCATGGTAAAGAACAGGCCCTTCCCGATAGGGCGCAGGCCCGGATACACCCTCATGGAGCTCATGATCGTGGTGGCCATCATGGGGGTCCTCGTGCTGTCGGCCCCTCAGATCTTCACTAAGGTCTACCAGTTCGTCCGCCTGGCCACGGCCCGCGCCGAGATCCAGAAGAACGCGAGAGAGGCCCTCTCGAACGTCAACCGCGAGCTGCGCCAGGCCGTGGCCACTTCCATCGTCATCGACCAGCGCAGCGGCCAGCCTCCCCATTCCAGGATAACCTTCAACCGCTACAAGGCCGACGGCAGCATCGGGACGGTATCTTATTATCAGCAGGGCCGGCGGCTTTATCTGGCGCTCGACGGCGCCGCGGAGGGTCGCCTCGTCGCGGACAATCTCCGCTACCTGGCCTTCAGCTATCCCCGCACCGACGATTCGGATATCATTTCGCTCTCCGTCACTTTCGAGAAAGAAACCTACGAGGGAGGGGCCAAGGCCCTGCAGATGGCGGTCGAAAAAGTCAGGATAATGAACTGAGGCCGGACCTATGTTTATGAACGCAGCCACGCGGAAATTCATGCGGCGCGCCGGCAGGGGGCAGATGGCCATCATGCTGGTGCTGGTCACGCTCCTGTTCCTCCTGATAATGATCCCCGTGATAGAGATGTTCGTGCGCAACGAGTCCATCTGGACCGTCAAGGAACGCAAGAATACCGTCGCGTTCCACCTGGCCGAGGCCGGCATAGACCGGGCTTACTGGAAGCTCATAGAGAAGGAGGGGAACTTCCAGTCGATCACCGAGGGCTCCGCCATACCCGGCTACGCCGACGACACGGAATACGGCGACATAGAGGGAGGGGTCTACAAGATCAACATGACGGTCGGAGACACCAACCTGAAGGTCCAGGTGATAGCGACCGGCAAGGACGCCACCTCCAAGGAATACCGGGCCATAAAAGCCGTTTTCTCAAAGGCCAGCGTGGACGCGGCGCTGCAGGCGCCCTCCATATCCGGGGCCGGCAACGCCAACGTGCACTGGGGCCCGATGATGTCGCTGAGCGCCATGAACCTGGCCGGCGGCGCCAACGAGCTCTACCCGCGCAAGTACGCGCGCGGCGCCATAACGGCGGCCGGCACTTACCCGGACCGGGATACCGATCCGAATCAGCCCAACAAGGGCCCTTATACGAACGACATCAAGACGGAATGGTGGGCGTACAATGAGCCGCCCGGGGTGCCGGATATAATGACGCCCGACACCTCCTATTACATGTCGCTGGCCGTCGACCAGGGCAACTATTATACCGACGCCAATTATTCGGAAAACAATCTAAAGGACACGGTCTGCACGGTAGGGGCGGACCCCAAGGTCAGGTTTTTCGAAGGCAACGCCACCTTCGGCGGCAGCAAGTATTTCTGCGGCATACTCATAGTAATGGGGAACCTCACCTTCAATTCCGGCGGGGCGCATCCCCAGGGTTCCGTTTCCGTGATGCCGCCGGACAACGCCTGGGACGAATACCAGCTCAACGTCCCCGTCCATAGCGGGGCGCAGAAGGCCGGCAGCATGGATGCCTGGACCTACGAAGCCGCGGGAGACCACGCCGCCGGGCTATGCGGCGGCGGGCCGCACGGGGACACCGCGTCCAAGTACGAGTATCCGGGCGACGCGGGAAAAGGCGCGGTCGAGTGCTATAACTTCAGGTGCGGCAACGATATCAACTGCGACGGCGACTGCAACGACGCCGACGAGGGCCACCTGGGCGGCTTCGCCTCGGGTAAGCAGCTCAGCTTCAAGGGCTACGTTTACGCCGCGGGCGGTTTCACGGGCGGCGCCCAGACCCGGATCTTCGGCGCCGTGCACGTTGCCGACGGCGCCTCGTTCTCCGGCGGCGGCATGGACATCTTTTACGATAACACCCTGAATGTCCGCTTCCTCAACAACAGCATAAGACGGCTCAGCTGGCACGAAGTCAAGCCGGCGGAGTTCTGATCCCGTGCCGTCCCGCCTGGGCCTTTCGGTGGCCGGCCTGGACTTCAATTTCTCTTTTGTTTCCCGCTCTTTCGCCGGGGCCATGGCCCGGCGCTATTCCTCTTTCCGCTCCGGCCGCGCCGCCCCGCCTTTCGAGGTTATGACCGGCGGACCGGCCCGCCCGCCTTTCAGCCCGCGCGTCATCCACGGCCCCGTCATAAGGGGCAGGCGCGGGGATTTCGATTTCAGTTTCGACGCGGTCTCCGGGCGCGGCCGGGCCGCGGTCTCGCCCCGCGCGCAGAGCTTCGATTCTTTCCTGAGGACCCTCTGTTCGGCCGTTCTCAATGAAAGCGACGGGGCGGTGGTCCATGCCTGCGGCCTGGCGATAGGGGGGCGGGCCCATGTCTTTATCGGCCGCTCCGGGGCCCTTTTTAGGCTTGTATCCCATACCTTGATTA
>DNQL01000025.1 GCA_003500765.1 Elusimicrobiota bacterium
GCTCGCTCGCACTGGGCGTTTCCGCGGCGGCCGGGCTGGGGATCTTCGCGGCGCTCGCGGCGGCGCTCAAGCTGGAAGAGTTCATGAAGGTTTACAACCTGGCCGCGAACCGACTCAAGGGAAAGGCGACTTCCGCGCTCTCCTGACGCCCCGGTTACAGCGCCGGGCCGTATATTGTAAAATCCCGGTAACCTTTACCGACGAAGAGAGTTGCCACCGACCGTGCCGAGCCTTCTGAAAATATTTCTGCGCAGCGGCCCCTGCTGGGACAGCCCGGCGTTCCTGCGCTTTTACCTGGCCGCGCTGCGGAACCCGCCGGCGCGCCTGCTGCTGCTGGCTCTGCGCGTAAAGTTCAGCCCGCAGGTGCTGGAGAATATCCGCCGCTCCGGCCTGCCCGCGGAGGAGAAGGGCCGCCTCTTCTCCGGGGCCATGAACCTCTTCAGGGCCGGCGGGGCCTACAAGACCACGGCCCCGTTCAGGAGCCCGCTCACCGATTCCGCTATGCTGGGAAAAGTGCCGCCGGGAGGCCTGCTGGCGGAGACCGGGGCTTCCGACGGCTCCTCTTCGCTCGGCCTGCTGGAGGCCGCGCGCGGCGCCGAGGTGATGCTGACCGACCTGCAGGCCTCTTTCCCTTACAGGGACACCGCGCTCGGGCGCGTTTTCTACAACACGGACGGCAGGTACACCGCTCTCAAAACCCTTTGTCTCTACCTCTGCTCCGGAGGCGCCAGCTCCCCCGCGGCGGCGGACGGCGAGATATCGCTGCTGAACCCGCTGGTGGAGGAAAAGTTCCCCGCCGCGCGCCTGCTGCCGCTGGACATCTTCAGCGGGGAACTGGAGAGAAAAGCCGACGCGCTGAAATGCGCCAACGTCCTCAACCTGGAATACTTCACCGCCGGGGAGATAAAGCGGGCCCTCCAAAACCTGCGCCGCAGCCTGAAGGAAGGCGGCTGGCTGTTCATCTGCCACAATAACGCCAGGTATAAGGACGGAGAGGCCTGGGTGGCGCTGCAGAGGTCGGGGGAAAAGATGCGGCTGAAGGAAGAAGCCAACGGCCACGAGCTGCTGCCGCTGCTGCGCTCGACGGATTTCTCGGACCTGACAGGCTGACCGGGGCCGGAGGCCGGCTTACCTGTGTTTTTTCCTGCGCAGGCGCTCGTAGCCGGCCAGACGCGGTGAGGTTTCCGGGGACAGAATGATCTCCGCCCTGTCGGCCAGCTCACGCAGGGCCAGGAAGCGGTTGACCGCGCGGCTGCGCTCGCGCTGGCAGCGCACCAGGAGTTTCAGCGGAGGATACTTGAGCTGTACCGCGTTGGCGGTCTTGTTTATCTTCTGGCCGCCTTTCCCTCCGCCCTTGACGAACTTCTCCTCCACGAGCCGCAGGTCCAGGCCGAGCCGGGCTATACGGCCGCGCAGTTCTTCCGCCTTGCCCGGCGTCACTGCCCCAAAATCTCCGAATTTCATCGGTGGAATGTTAACAGTTTGGCGGGGCGCGCGACAAATTACTCACCGGCGCCCGTATTTTGTAATATCATTATCGTTCTCATGACCGTCCGGAGACGGCCCTTTATGCCAGACGAAGCTTCATCACGGGAAAACACCGGCCTCGCCCTTTTCGGGCATCGCCCGACGGCGCTCGCCTTGCTGGCGGCTTTCATCTTGGCCGCGGCCTCCTGCCTTACGGGCCAGAGCGCCGGCCTGCCTTCGGAAAGGCGGACGCTGCTGACCTTCGGCTCGAAGGAAAGAGTGACCCAGCTCGCCCCGGTCCTTGTCAAACTCCGGGAAGAGGTTTTTCAGGCCTACGACCGCGCGACCGAAATACGCTACTCTTTCCAGCCAGGCTCAAAAGAAATAGAAGTGTCGCTGGACGGCAAAAAGACGGCCGTTCCGGAGAACAAACTTCACGCACTGCGCTCCGCCCTCCTCCAGACCCGCTACCCGGACGAGCAGACCACGCTGGCCGCCTTAACGCGCATAAATCCGGCGAAAGGCCGGTTCGATCCCGGCTACTACCTGTACGGCGGTCTTTTCTTCTATACCGCCGGGGCCGGGATAAAGTTCGCCTCCGTGGCCGGCCTTTTCGACCTGAGCTACGATATCGCGCATTATTTCTCCAATGCCGCGGACGCCAGGATGCTCTATATAGCGCCCAAGGTCCTTACGGCCCTGATCGGCCTGCTCGCCATACCGGCCCTTTTCCTGGCCGGGATGGAATTGGGCGGCCGGAGGACGGGGCTGCTGGCGGCGCTTTTCCTGGCGGTCACGCCGGCCATCGCGGTCGAGGCGCATTGCCTTAAGCCCTACCTGCTCTTTCTGCCTTTCATGGTCCTCTCGGTTTTTTTCGCCCTGCGATTCCTCAATACCGGGGA
Source organism: Elusimicrobiota bacterium (assembly GCA_003500765.1). Classification (GTDB taxonomy): domain Bacteria; phylum Elusimicrobiota; class Elusimicrobia; order Elusimicrobiales; family UBA9959; genus UBA2231. The sequence continues at coordinate 2,370 of DNQL01000025.1, forward strand.
AAAGCGATTTTCCGCCTGGTCGGGGGCGATGGCCGGCCTGAGCGCCGGCATCTACATGACCAGCGGCACGGCCGCCTTCGCCCTTGCGGCCGCCCACCTTATAAGGGCTCGCCGCGCAGGAGGCGTCTGGCGGGCCCTGGAATGGAAGTCCCTGTTTTTGGGCGTCGCGGCGGCGGCGCTGGCCTTCCTGGCGGCCAATCCCTACTACCTGATCTCTTTCGGTAAGTTCGCCGCCTACATGCAGGCCATACAGGCCGAGGTCGGAAGGTCCTTCGCGTTTTCGAATATCATCGAACATTCTTTTTTCGGACTGCAGAAGACGCTGGGCCTGCCGCTTTACCTGGTAGCGCTCGCCGGCCTGGCGGCGGCGGCATGGAAACGCTCCGCGGAAGACCTGGTCCTGCTGGCGGTGATAGCGCCCTTCTATCTCAACAACATAACTTCCCTCTGGTACAACCCGCATTACGATATGCCCATGGTGCCGGTACTGCTGCTCTGGGGTGCCAGGGCCCTGTCACTACTGGCCGAGTCCGGCCTTCGGCGCACCTTCAGGTTCATCGCGGCGGCGGTCCTCGTCGCTTCGGCTGCCAGGTGCCTGCATTACTCGACCGTATTCCTGCGCGCCGACGATCTTTATTTCAGGGCGGGAGAATGGATAAACGCGTCGATCCCCCGCGGGGCCTCCATATCGGCGGAGCTTTATCCTTCCATAGGAGCGGCGCGAGGCTATCCCCCCTTCCGCCTGCTTGACTACAGGGTCAACGAGGCCGCGGAGCCGGATTACTTCATCGACACCCCGGAGTTCTTCACTTTCCGGCAAAAGCCTCCGCTCCCGGCCGGCTACAAACCGTTGAAGACCTTCACGCTCACTCCGGTCCTCCTCGACCGCTTCTTCCGCAACGAACTTGTCTATTTCCTCGGACAGCCGATAGACATCTACTGCAGGCCCGATGTCTGCTCCAAAGGCGGGGCCTGAACCGGTGGATCATAACGACATAAAGGGACTTTTCAGGAAAAGACTCCTGGTCTATGTGCCGGCGCATAACTGCGCCGACGCCGTCGGCGGGGTCATAAAGGCGATCCCGCCGGAAGTAGCCGCCGCCGCGGACATACTGGTGGTGGACAACTTCAGCTACGACGGCACGGGCGAGGCCGCGGCGGCCGCCTGCTCGG
>DNQL01000261.1:0-305 GCA_003500765.1 Elusimicrobiota bacterium
CGCTGGAGACGCCCGCGACCGCCAGATCGGCGACCGCGGCGGGCGGCGTCGTGTCGGCGCCGGCGGCCTGCAGATACCGGGCGATAAAGAAATACTCGTCGCCTACGGGGGCGTTCCACTCCCCGATCACGTAGATCCGGCCGGGCTCGTCCGCCAGGGCCTGCCAAAAGAACCATGCCTCCGGATATGTGACGCTCCAGGCGATCTCCCCGGCGCCCCGGCCGATCTTCAACAGCCGGGCGGCGTCGAAATCCCGAGTCGTCGTAGGCAGATAGATGTTCCCGCTTTCATCCGCCGCGATCCCC
>DNQL01000261.1:398-5143 GCA_003500765.1 Elusimicrobiota bacterium
CCACGCACATCCCCCCGTCGGGCATCGCCGCCATGGCGTAGGGATAATCCAGGTTCCCGGGGACGGTATCGGTCGAGATCCACAGCAGGGAAGAGAGCTCCGGCGCGTATTTATGCCCGATGTAATACGAGGACTGGTCGGGATAAGCGCCCCAATAACCACCGCCGAGATAGACGTTCCCGTCCGCGTCGACGTCCAGCCCGCCCTCGTAGTAGATCCAGCGCCCGGGCAATTCATCTCCGACGGCCTGGCTGGAGACGAGGTTAAGCTCCCGGTCGTAGCATCGCACGTCCTCGTAGCTGAGAACATAGACCCGCCCGTGTTTCCGGTCGTAGCTGATCGCGAAAAACCCGCCGCCGCCGGAAAGCGCGTACCTTTTCAGCAGAGTTCCGTCCGGGCCGTATTTGAGCACCAGGTCCTCGTAAGTATTGTAATCCGAGGCCACGACATAGATATTATCGTGCTCGTCCAGCGCCAGCGCGCCGTTGTGCCAGGTGCCGAAAATATTCCGGCCGTATTCCCGCGCCCAGAGCTTCTCCCCGGAGGGATCGAATTTCGTCAGGGAATTCTGGCTGGCCGCGTATATCCCCCCGTCGGGGCCCTGGGCCAGGCCGCTGAGGACTTCGTAACCCGTGGGGAGCGAAAACCCGCGGACGGGAAAATCCGGGTCCAGGTACGGCGCCGGTTCCTGCGCGGCAACCGGGAGGGCACCGAGGAACGCCAGCACGCAGAAGAAAAAGAAGTTCTTCATCTCTAAAATCCCGTTCCGAAACTGATCCTGTGGGCCCTGCCTATGTCGCCGAACGGCGTTACGGCGTAATCCAGGTTGAAGCCTCTCAACTTAAATCCGAAGCCGGCTTTAAAGCCGCCGGCATCCGCCAGGCCGCCGCCGGAAACGGCGTCTTTAAGGTAGCCGGCCCGCATAAAGAGACTGTTGAACACCGCATACTCGCTGCCGAAGCTGAAAACGGTCTTTTTTTCGTTTATCTGCCGGCTCACGTCGAAAGAAAGAAGCACGTTACCCGCCAGTGCATAGCCCGCGCCGGCGCGGGCCGTAAGCGGCAGGGCGGAGCCTTCGTCCAGAAACTTCATCTTCGGCCCGATATTCTGCGCGGCAAGACCGAGGCTCAGGCCTTTTACCGGCATTTTATACTGCCAGCCCGCGTCCACGGCCCAGCCGTTAGCGGTCTCGCCGGCTATGCGGCTGGCTATGTGTTTGAAGTTGAGGCCGAGTGCGGCCCGGCCGGTAAGCGGTCTGGCGTAGGCCAGGTTTACAGCGGTGTCGGAGGCCTGAAACGAACCGGTGACCTCGCGGTTCGCGCCTCTGCCTTCGATAGAAGACTGGCCCAGGTAATTCACGCCCAGGCCCATGCCCCCCCCGGCGACCGGCCGGGAATAACCGAGGAAATTATAGCTGACGCCCTCCACCAGTTCGGCGCGGGTAAAGCCGGCTTCGCTTCTTTTAAGACCGGCCAGGCCGGCCGGGTTATAAGAAATAGCGTTAATATCCCCGGATACGGCGGTAAACGCGCCGCCCAGGCCGGTAGCCCGTGCGCCGGAGCCGAGTTTAAGAAAAGCGGCGGTGGTCCCGCCGGCGGATACGGCGGCGGAGGTTAAGAAGAATACGGCCGCGGCGAGCAGGCTGCTCTTCTTCATTTTATCACCGCGCAACGGCCGGTTTTCTTCAGGGTTTTATCGCCCTGCCTGGAGACTATGCTGAAGATGTAGACGCCGCTGCCCGCGTTCCTGACGTCCCACTGGTATTCATAGGCGTACTGCGGGCCCTGGCCGTCGTCTATAAGCCGCGGCGCGCCGGAGAGCGTCGTTTCGTGGACGAGATCGCCCGAAACATCGTAGAGCTTCAGCTCCACTTTATCGGCGAGGCCGGTCTCTATATGGAAAGTGGGATTGGTCCTTTTCGCCGGGTTGGGATAGCAGTAGACCTCGCCCAGCCTGAATTCCGCGGAGGCTGAGGCGGGGACGGCGGAGAGGACGCCTGTGGCTTTAGTCGCCGCCGGCGCCGATAGAACGCGCTTCCCGGCCGCGCGCCTGGCCTTGCCGCGCATTTTTTCGGCGCGCTCCCTTTTGTCTATAGAACGTTTCAGGAACCGCTTATAGTTTTCAGGGGTAGACGTGGAATTGTAAAGTTCGTAGAGCTTGTCGTCTTTTTTGTCCGCGGCGAACAGAACGCTGGAGCAAAATGCCGACAGCAGAATGGAAGCGGCGGCGAGACCGGCGATTTTTCTCATATACCGGCTTTCGGGCCTTAAACGGCCGCGTCAGCCAGCACCGATTATATACACAACCGGTTACGGAGGACCACTAAAGATATTATTAAGTCCGGGGACCCCGGAACATTCCAGAGCACGAAAATACGGGAACGACTTTGCTCAGAAACAGAAGAGGCACTTGGTCTTTTCCCAGGACGCCCCGCTGCCTTCGCCGACGCGGACATGCAGGCTGCCGGCGCCGTCTATCCAGACGCCGGCGGTGCCCTTCATCTTATCCAGCGTCTCGAAGGCCTTCTCCCGGCCCATAAGCGACAGCACGGCCGAGGGGATGAAGTTCTCGTCCTCTATCGAAGGATAATAGACCACGAAATTAGAGAAGTCCGGCAGCGGGTAGCCGGTCTTGAGGTCCAGCAGGTGGGAATAGAGCTTCCCCTCTATCTGGACGAAATGGGCCCGGCCGGAAGAGGCCAGGACCACGCCCTTGTCGAAACGGAAGCGCCCGAGGGTCTTCTCGCTGTCGAAGGGGTCCTTTACCTCGTAAGACCACTCCCTGCTGCCATAGGTCATCATGTTGCCGCCCAACTGCAGTTCCACCGGCCAGGCTATCTCCCCGGCCCGCTCCTTGAGCATCTTATGCGCCCGCACAAAGCAGTATCCCCGCAGTATCCCCCCCAGGTTGACCTGGACGGGGGCGTCGAACCGCGCCATGCGGCGCTCATGGTCTATCCGGATATGCGAGGAGCCTATACCGGCCAGCGCGCGCTGTATCTCCTCTTTGGCGGGCATCTTCTTGGAGGCGGCGGCCTCCTTCCAGATGGGCCAGAGGGGAGCGAAAGTGACGTCGAAAGCCCCGTCCGTGAGATGGTAGTATTCCAGCGAGGTCTGCAGCAGCGAGTAGAGCTCCTCGTCCAGCCTGACCCACTCGGTCAGGGCCTTCTTGTTGAGGAAGGCCGTGTAGCTGTAGGGCTCGCTGTAGCTGAACTCCTTGGCGACGCGGTCCCATTCCTTGAGTATGTCCGCCGCCAGCTTTTCGGCGGCGGGCCGGTCGGCCGTGTATATCTTGACCTGGGCGGGCACGCCCATGACGAAAGCGGTCTTCACGTAAGCGTCATCGCCGCCGCCGGAACAACCGCAGGCCAGCAGAGAGGCGCTTACCGCCACGGTTCGGAAAATGATCTTCATGTTCTCCCCTGCTCTTCCCCGAAAAATATATTTTTGATTATATAAAATAGCGGCCGCCTTGCCAGCGGGTCGCCGTTTTTGTATCCTAAAAACGTCTCTTTAAACTGTTCGTCAGAACGGAGAAAATCTATGAAAACTCTCGTCATCGGCCTGGCGCTTCTCACCGTCCAGCCCGGCTTCGCCTTCACCGCGGCGCCGGCCGGCGCGGAATCGATGGAAAAGATATCCAAAAAACTATCCAAGGGACTTAAAGAAGGATCCCGCTTGGCGGTACTGGAATTCCCCTACACCGATGGCAAGTCCTCACAGGGCCCGGCCGTGGTCCAGGAGCGCCTAACCACGGCGCTGGCCGGCAACAAGAAGATCTCCCTTATCGAGCGCGCCCTCCTGGCCAAGGTCATGGGCGAGCTGAATCTGCAGGCCTCGGGCGCCATAGACGAGGACACGGCCAAAAAGCTGGGCAAGCTGCTGGGCGCCGACGCCATCGTAACGGGCACCCTCAACGACCTCAAAGAAGGCCGCACCGAGATAAACGCCCGCGTCGTGGACGCCGGCAGCGCCAGGATACTCACCGCCGCGTCCGCGACGGTAGAGAAGACCTGGAAGGACGGCGGCACGGGGCCCGTTACCGGCGGCCCCGTCGATTTCGGCAAAAAGCCGCTGGTACAGCTGGCTATACTGCTCGATACGTCGGGAAGCATGGACGGCCTTATAAACCAGGCCCGCGCCCAGCTCTGGAAAATAGTCAACGAGCTGGTCGGCGCCGAGAAGAGCGGCTCCTCGCCCATGATAGAGGTCGCCCTGTACGAATACGGAAACTCCGGCCTGCCGCAGGACAAGGGCTATATGCGTCAGATACTCCCCTTCACCCGCGACATGGACAAAGTGGCGCAGGAGCTCTTCGCCCTTAGCACCAACGGCGGCGACGAATACGCCGGCATGGCCATCAAGTCGGCGGTCAAGGACCTGGCCTGGAGCAAAAAAGACGACGTATACAAGGCCATCTTCATAGCAGGCAACGAGCCCTTCACCCAGGGCCCCGTCGATTTCCGCGAGGCCGCCGGCCTGGCCAAGGGCAAGGGCATCTTCGTCAACACCGTCTTCTGCGGCCCCCGTCAGCAGGGCATAGCCACCCGCTGGCAGGAGGGAGCGCTGCTGGCCGACGGCGACTTTTCCAATATCGACCAGTCCGTCGCCAACACCTATGTCGCAGCCCCGCAGGACGCGCGCATAGCGGAACTGGGCGCCAGCCTGGGCAATACTACCGTCGTGCGCGGCGTGCGCGGCGCCGCCCGCAAGGCCGAGCAGGTATCGCTCGAGAGCAAGATGTCC
>DNQL01000180.1:0-408 GCA_003500765.1 Elusimicrobiota bacterium
CTGCGGGCCGCCCTGGGGCTGCTCCGCGCCGCCGGGGCCGGCCTTGGCCTGCGAAGCCTTGTAGACGGCCTCGCCGAGCTTCTGCGAGTTCTTCACGAGCTCTTCTTTGGCCTTCTTGATCTTCTCCAGGTCGTCGCCTTTCAGCGCGTCCTTGAGCTCGTTGATGGAGCGGTCCACGGTCAGCCGCTCGTCCTGGCTTATCTTGTCTCCGTGTTCCTTGAGCGCCTTCTCCGTCATATACAGCACGCTGTCGGCCTCGTTCTTGGCCTCGATCTTCGCCTTGTACTCCTTGTCCTTATCGGCGAATTCCTCGGCCTGCTTTACGAACTTGTCTATCTCTTCCTTGGACAGCTTGCTGGAGGCGCTTATCGTGATATGCTGCGCCTTGCCGGTGCCCAGGTCCTTGGC
>DNQL01000180.1:450-8094 GCA_003500765.1 Elusimicrobiota bacterium
GCGGGGCCGGCGGTATGCCGTCGAGATCGAACTTGCCCAGCGAGACATTGTCGCCGGCCATGGCGCGCTCGCCCTGCAGCACGTGTATCGTGACGGCGGGCTGGCTGTCGGCGGCGGTGGAGAAGACCTGCGTCTTCTTGACCGGTATCGTGGTGTTCTTGTCTATGAGCCGCGTCATGACGGAGCCCAGCGTCTCGATGCCCAGCGACAGCGGGGTCACGTCGAGCAGCAGCACGTCTTTCACGTCGCCGGTCAGCACGGCCGCCTGCACGGCGGCGCCGCTGGCCACGCATTCCATCGGGTCTACGCCGCGCTCGATCTTCTTGCCGACATAATCCTCTACGAACTTCTGCACTATCGGCATGCGGGTGGGGCCGCCGACGAGGATGATGCGGTGTATGTCGGAGCTCTTGAGCTTGGCGTCGGCCAGCGCGGTGTCGATGGACTTCTGGCAGCGGTTGACGATGGACTCGACCAGGGACTCCAGGCGGGCGCGGCCCAGCTTGAGGGCCATGTGCTTTGGGCCGGAGGCGTCGGCCGAGATGAACGGCAGGTTGATCTCGGTCTCCATGACGGTGGAGAGCTCTATCTTGGCCTTCTCCGCGGCTTCCTTGATGCGCTGCATGGCCGTCGGGTCCTTGGTAAGGTCTATGCCCGTGTCCTTGCGGAACTCCCCGGCTATGAACTCGATGAGGGCGGTATCCATGTCGGTGCCGCCCAGCTGGGTGTCGCCCGAGGTGGAGATCACGTCGAAGGTGCCCTCCTTGCCGAGCTCCATGATGGTCACGTCCAGCGTGCCGCCGCCGAGGTCGAAGACCATGATCTTCTGGTCGCGGCCTTCTTTGTCTATGCCGTAGGCCAGAGCGGCCGCGGTGGGCTCGTTGACCAGGCGCACGACTTCGAGGCCGGCGATGGTGCCGGCGTCCTTTGTGGCCTGGCGCTGGTTGTCGTTGAAGTAGGCGGGCACGGTTATAACGGCCTTCTCCACCTTGTCTCCGAGGAAAGCCTCGGCGTCGCGCTTGACCTTCTGCAGCAGGAAGGCGCTGAGCTGCTGCGGGGTGAACTCTTTGCCCGCGACCTTGTATTTATGTTCGCCGCCCATCTTGCGCTTGAAAGCGCTGACGGTACCGTCGGGGTTGGCCACGGCCTGCCGGCGGGCCGGCTCGCCGACCAGCATCTGGCCGTCCTTGGCGAAGGCCACGTAGGACGGGAAGGCTTTCCCGCCCAGGCTGGTGCCTTCGGCCGAGGGTATGATAGTGACTTTTCCGCCTTCCATGACCGCCGCGGCGGTATTGGAAGTTCCGAGGTCGATTCCGATTATTCTTGCCATATTAATTTCCTCCGTAACTAAACTTTACTTATCCTCGTCCTGCGGGAGCCCTTGCTCCCCCTGCGGGGCGTCGCTTTCGGCGGGTTCTTCCGCCGCCGGCTTAGCTTCCGCCTTCTTCCTGCCTATCCTTACTCTCGCGGGGCGCAGGACCTTGTCCCCGTAATAAAATCCTTTCTGAAGTTCGTCCACGACCAGGCCGTCCTGTTCCTCCCCCGTCTCCACCATGCCCATTATCTCGGCCGACATCGGATCGTAGGGCTTGCCGGCGGTCTCCATCGGGCGGATCCCCTCGTTCTCGAAAGTCTTAGAGAACTCCTTGAAGATCATCTCCAGCCCCTTCATCAGCTCGCCGGCCTGGGCCGGGGAAAGGCCTTCCGGGCTTTCCTGCACCTTCGCTATGTGCAGGTGAGCCTGCAGCAGGAGATCGTAAAGGGGCAGCAGCTTCGAGAGCAACTCGGCCTTGCCCCATTTGATAAGCTCCGGCTTCTCCTTCTCTATCCGCTTGCGGTAGTTCTCGAAATCGGCCTTCAGGCGCAGGAGCTGGTCGTAATACTCCTTCTCTTTTGAAGCCGTCTCCGCGGAAGCCTTCGCCCCCTCCCCGCCGCAGGAGCATTCGCAGTCCGCGGCTGGCGGAACGCCGTTCTTCTCTTCGTGCTTCTTGTCCTTGCCGTGCTTCATCCGCTCAATCCTCCTCGGCCAGGGCTTCCCACTCGGACAGTATATCCTCGACCATGGAGCTGACCGAATCCACTATGGTTATCATTTTCGGATACTCCATGCGCTTGTGCCCCAGTATGCCGACCAGCCCGACGGCCTTGTCCTTGAGGCAGTAGGACGAGGAGACCAGGCTGAAGTTGTTGAATTCCTTGATATGGTTCTCGGAGCCGATGGTGATGTCCACGCTGTGAGCCAGGCCTTTCTCCGAGTGGGAAGCCGGCAGCTTGCGCTGTTTCTCCACGCAGTCGCGCAGGCGCTCGCGCAGCATGTGCGAGAAGCGTTCCTTCTCCTCCAACAGCCGGGCCACGCCTCTTATATCCTCGAGGCCGGCTTCCTCCATGCTGTCGAAGATGCGGCTGACGCCCTCCAGGTAGAAGGGGTCCCCCTCCTTGTTCATCGAGGAGAAATAGTCGTATATCTTCTTGAGCAGTTCCTTCTGCGCCTTCGGAGCGTCGCCCCTGTTGAGAAAATCCTTCCAGATTATCCCGGTCACGTCCTTGACCGGCACATCGCGCAGGGCCTTGTTGAGCCTGTCGGAAAGCGACTTCAGGACCGCCTTATCCAGCGGCGTATCCATGACGAAAGGAACGTGCTTGAGTATGCCGGAGTGGACGAAAACTATCATCAGCACGCTCTTACCGGAGAGCCGGACCAGGTCCATCCGCTTAATAGCGTCATCTTCTATGTCGGCCGGGATCACGAAGCCGGCCCATTTGGACATATCGGCGATGGTCCTGGAGGTATGGCGCAGGAAGGCGTCGAGCTGCTCGTTGCGGCGCTCGTACTCCTGCTCCAGTCGATCTTTCTCGCCGACGGCCATGCGCTGGAGGCGGAGAATGTGGTCAACGTAGGAGCGGTAGCCCTTGTCGGACGGTATGCGTCCGCCCGAAGTATGTGCCTGATAAAGGAAACCGGTGTCTTCCAGTTCCTTTAATATGTTCCTTATGGTGGCGCTGGAAACGTTGAAGCCGCCGTGGGAGGCGATGAGGTCGGAGCTTACCGGTTTGCCGGTGCTGACATAGTTGTAGACCACCCAGTTAAGGATCTTGTCCCTGCGGTCCTGCGCTACTTCAGGTTTGAGCACCCTCATGGTACGGTCTCCGGTATCGAAGCTGGAGTAAAACTAGCAATCAGAGCATCTGACTGCTAAATTATACACCTTGGAGTTTTAATTGTCAACAGCCGGCTTGGACTGCTAATTATTGGCGGGTATTGAGGGCGCGGTCAAGCAGGAGATCGAAAAGCCGGTCGGGGATGAAGCGCCGGGCCGCCACCATCAGCGCCGCCTTGAACGGCACGGCATAGCGGGGAGCGGGATTCACGGACTCGGCGGCACGCAGCACCGCCTCGGCGACTACACCGGGGCCCGGGGCGCCGTCGCGGTAGCCTGAGCGGAACTTCTCCGTCATGCGGTCTATCATCGGGGCGTAAGGCCCCGAACCTGAATACTTTTTAAGGTTGACCAGCGCCGTATCGTCCCACTCGGTCTTTATGGGGCCGGGCTCTATGAGAACGACCTTGATGCCGAAAGGCCTGACTTCCAGGCGCAGCGCGTCGGACCAGGCCTCGAGGGCGTGCTTGCTGGCGTGATACCAGCCGGCGGCGGGCAGGCTTATCCGCCCGGCTATGGAGGAGATATTTATTATCCGGCCGGAGCGCCGCTCACGCATGGCCGGCAGGAAAAGCTGTACCAGCCGCGCCGGGGCGAAGACGTTCACCTCGAATTGCCGGCGGGCCTCGTCCAGCGGCACGTCCTCTATCGCGCCGTGGGCGCCGTAGCCGGCGTTGTTGACCAGGATGTCGAGCGAGCCTTCCTTGTCCAGTATCCGGGAGGCGGCGGCCCGCAGCGAAGCCTCGTCGGCCACGTCGAGCGGGAAGATCTCCGCGCCTTTATCGCGCAGCGGGGCCATTTTCTCGGAACGGCGCGCGCCGGCGTACACCTTGTAGCCTTTTTTCAGGAAAAGCTCAGCCGCGGCGTAGCCTATGCCCGCCGAAGCGCCGGTGACAAGAACGGTCCTCTGCATTTACCTGAAGTGATCGCGCAGCATGCGCACCAGGCCCTCGGTGGCCTTGCCCGGGATCTCCTCCCCCTCCCAGTTGATGGAGAAGTGGGCCTCGCGCTGCGTCGGCTTTACGTAAGTCTCGTACATCGGCATGACGGTGGCCAGGATCTGGTGGCGTATGCCCTCTATGTCGCGGCCGCGCTCGCTTATGTCGCGCTGGACGCGGCGCAGGACGGCGGTCACCATGCCGGTGGAGACGAAGATCTTGTAGTCGCACATGGCGGCTATCTTGGGGAAGTAGAGGGCGTAGAGCCCCTCCACAACTATCAGCGGCGTGGATTTGAGCGGCACGCTCTCCTTCTCGCGCGTATGCAGCTTGAAGTCGTAGACAGGCTGCTCGATCGCCTTGCCGGCGCAGAGCTCGCCCAGCTGCCTGGCGGCCAGCGAGGCGTCTATGGCGTCGGGATGGTCGAAATTGTAGGTCTTGCGCTCGTCGAAGCTTAGGTGCGTAAGAGGCCGGTAGTAGTTGTCCAGAGAGAAAAGTTCCCCCTCTATACCGATCTTGCGGCATTCGCTTATCAGGCGCCTGGCCAGCGTGGTCTTGCCCGAGCCCGAGCCTCCGGCTATGCCTATCACGAACCTGCTCTTTTTGGTGTTGTACATGATGCCTCTCTTTATTGCGTCAGAAAAAGGTCTTTCGTCACCGTATATTTCCCGTCGAGCCAGTCGATCACCTCGCGGGCGGCCGCGGCGGTCTCGCCTTCCTCCGATAGCAGGAAAGGAGCGTAGGTCTCCTTATGGAAGGCCTTCTCGGCGTCCGCCATAGCGTCCAGGCCCCTGTCCATGAAAGCCGGCGTGTCCACGGCCAGCCGGGCCGCCATATCGGCGCAGGTTACGGTTGCGGCGGCGCCGAGGAAGGCCTTCTCAGGGTCGTAAGCCGGGCCCAGTTCGTAGGCGGCCTTCAGGGTCAGCGCCGATATCCTGGAAAGCGTGACCTGGTTCATGGGATTGACGGCGTGGCCGGCCAGCTGCGCGCCCATCGCGGCCGGGCGGCCGGTGAAAGGCCGCAGGTGCAGGAATTTGCACATGCGCGGACCGTCGTTGACGGGATAATTGTCCCAGAGGAAAGGTTTGCGGCCAAGCGTGGCGGCCACCCCGGCCAGATGCTCCGCGGAATACGACTTGGAGCAGACCAGCTCGCCGGTCCAGAAAACGCTGACCTTTTTGTCCAGGCCGCGGCCGAGGGCCTCGAGATATCCCTCCGGCATTTTACCGAAAAGCTTCTCCAGCACCGGGTCGTATGAATAGTAGGTGGGGCAGAAAACGACCTGTTCCGCCGTCGAAAGGCCGGCGGCCCAGTTCACTATCTCGATCTGCCGCTCGGCGAGGTTCGGGAGGTCGCCCTTCATGTCGTCCATCAGCAGGCAGAGTTTATCGACGCCCGCGCGGTTAAATAGTTCTATGCGGGCCTGCAAGAGTTCTTTATTGGCCGCGTCGAAAGGCGAGAGGTACATCTCGTAGGGGCTCAGCCCCACGCCGAACTTTATGCCGGCTCGGCGGCAGGCCGCCGCCAGCTCCGCCAGCTCCCGCTCGAGCGCCGCGGGCATGGGCTCTCGCCATTTCTTGCGCAGGTAAGGGTCGCCCTTGGGGGCGTAGATATAGAAGGGAAAACCGTGTTCTTTGAGGAAGTCTATGAGGCGCAGGCGGGCGGCGGAGCCCCAGGGCTCGCCGTAAAAACCTTCGATGATGCCGAGTTCGGTATTCACTCTCTGACGATCTCCACCCCGTTGTAGTCCAGCCAGTCCAGCGAGAGCGGGCTGACTATCGCGTTGGCCGGCACTACGAGCCGTTTCTGACCCGGCTTCATCATGCGCCTGAGCTCCCAGTCGCTGAGGAAAACTTTTTTAAAAGGCGGGGCTTTCTTCGCCGGGCGCGGGGCCGCCTCCGCCGGGCCGTCCCGGAAGAGGCGCTCGTACAGCGCGTCGGCAATATCGCCCCGTGTCAGCATGAGGATGGGGGTCGCCTGACCCCCTTATCTTCCTCAGGCCTTTACGGAGATCTTGGCCAGGTACTTGTCCAGGTCGTCGGCGGGACGCGGTATCACGTGCACGGCGACCAGCTCGCCGACCTTCTGGGCCGCGGCGGAGCCGGCCTCTACGGCGGCGCGCACCGCGCCTACCTCGCCCACGCAGAGCGTGGTCACGTAGCCGGAGCCGATCTTCTCATAGCCCAGCAGCCGCACCCTGGCGGCCTTGGCCATGGCGTCCGAGGCTTCTATCATACCGATAAAGCCCTTCGTCTCGATCATTCCCAGCGCTTCTTTAGGTTCAGACATGTTTTCCTCCGCTCGATTCTAAATCAGTACTGCCCTTTGGCGGCCTGGCCGCCGGAAACTATGGCGATGCTGGCGCTGGTGCCCAGGCGGGTGGCGCCGGCCTTGATGAGGTCCTCGGCGGCCTTGGCGTCCTTGATGCCGCCCGAGGCCTTCACGCCCATCTCGGGCCCGACGGTCTCGCGCATCAGCGCTATATCCTCCACGGTGGCGCCGCCGGAGCCGAAGCCGGTGGACGTCTTAACGAAGTCGGCCTGTGCCTGCTTGGACATCCTGCAGGCGCGGACCTTCTCCTCCTTCGTGAGATAGGAGGTCTCGATGATGACTTTCAGGCACTTGCCGCGGGTGGCCTCGCGCACGGCCCTGATATCGTCGAGGACCAGCGCGTCGTTGCCGGATTTGAGCGCGCCGATGTTGATGACCATGTCGATCTCGTCGGCGCCGTTGGCGATGGCGTCGCGGGCCTCGATGGCCTTCACTGTCGGCGTGGTGGAGCCCAGCGGGAAGCCGATGACGGTGCAGACCATCACGCCGGAGCCGCGCAGCAGCCTGGAAGACATGGCGACGTAGCCGGGGTTCACGCAGACGCTGGCGAACTTGTATTTGCGGGCCTCCTCGCAGAGCTTGCCTATCTCCTCCTGCGTGGCGTTGGCCTTGAGCAGGGTATGGTCTATCATGCCGGCGATGGAGGAGGCGCCGGAGCCGGGATTGCAGAAGCTCACGCGCTCCACGCCCATGCTTTTGACCTGCTGGGCGGTGAAATTATTGAGCGGGTTGCAGCTCTGGCAGGTCCCGGAGCAGGTGTTCTCCTCGAGCCGGCATTCCGGGTTGCGTTTCGGGGCCGGGGACTGGGCGCCGGGCTGGCCGCCGACGATCGGGCTGGAGAAAACCTTGCCGGCGCTGCCCATAGTGACGCGGCCTTCCGGCGGCAGGCTCTTCTGTCCCCTCGGCGACGCGTCGTCCCTGGAGCGCATTATCCTGGCGACTTCCTCGGCTATTTTCTTTATGTCTTCGTCACGCATATTTCTTTACCCCTTTGATGCAGCTTACCTGGTCCACGATGCCGCAGATGACGGTGCGGACCGGCGCCTTCGGGTTCCTGAGTATCTTCCTGGCCCCGCCGCCCTCGTCCATGACGAGCACGACGTCGCCCGGGCCCGCGCCGACGCCGCCGTCGACCGCCAGGGTGGCGTCGCCGGAGAAATCGCCGGAGCAGGGCGAATCCACGGGCCGCACCAGCAGCAGCGTGGAGCCTTCCAGCC
>DNQL01000031.1 GCA_003500765.1 Elusimicrobiota bacterium
GGTCTAGACTCTCCCGACCACCGCAATAGTATCAAAAGCCGGGCGGTTTTGCGCTGATCCAGATGCCCCGTAATCCAGCCGGCAGGCTTTAGGGACCCCGGCTTCATCTTGGGCGCTTATGTTTCCTACAATTGTGAGCGGTAAATTATTGTAAAATTTTATGCGGGGTCATCAACAGTAAAACAGGAGTGCTGAATGCGAAATCCATATATTTTCGGATTTGTTGCTATATTTTTTACCGGCTGCGCTTCAGCGCCTCCGACACTAACAAGTGTTGCGCCAGAAACCACTGCCTTAAATGTCCCTTCTGAATCCGCGCCGGCTATTGAGAAACCCGGACAGACGGTCGCCAGGCCAAAGCCCACGGGCACAGAGGCGGATGCCCGCAGGCATTTTTTAAGGGGCATGGCGGCACTTGAGACCGCCAAAACAAAAGCTGACCTGGCGCTGGCAATAGAGGAGTTCAACCTGGCGACCGGGATTTCCCCCAAAATGGCCGAGGCCTGGCTTAATCTGGGAAAGGCCCAGGTGCAGCATGGCCTTTATGCGGATGCCATGGAGAGTTACCGCCAGTATCTGAAGGTTGCGCCGGATGCCCCCGACGCGCAGACTATGCAGGATGAAATTGTTAAGCTGGAGTTCCGCCAGGAACGGCTTGAAAAAAGCCAGGGCAGGGAAGGGGAGTGGATGGACAATGACGGCTCCAGGTATTATCTTACTGTCTCGGGGAACAGGCTCACGCTTAAGGCACTGGAGTATGTGCCCAAGATAGACGCGGCTCCCGGGAGCGATCCTATCCTTGATGAGTCCGTTCCGGTGGAATATCAGCTTTTTTTACAGGGCGACCAGTTGTCCGGAAAATGGAGCCGCGCGGAGCTGACCGTTAACACCTGTCCGGTCCCGAAAGACGAGGCGGACGTTACGGGGGAGATCATCGACAGTGAAGGTAAGATGATATTGCGACATGAGCGCACCAGGTTCCGGACTGCCACAGTATCCTTTCTCGGGCTAAACCCAAGTTGCGAGAGCGTCGAAAAATCAGGGAGACCCGTAGAAACAGTATCCATCCATGGCCCCGTTAAAAAAGGCGGATTGGGCGTCGCGGTGGCCGGATTCAGCAGGTGGGATGGCGGTATTTTTCCGGATATCGGATGGCGGGGCCGGCTTAAGTTAGGTCCCGTCCCTCCCGGATGCCCCGCCTATGAAGCGGGGTTGAGGGCCGGGGATGAAATCATGGTCATTGACGGTGCGGCTGTTAAAAGCCTTTCAGCGGGCCAGGCACGCTTGTTGCTGTCGGGTGAAATCGGCACCCCCGTTACTCTGGAAATATGGCGCAGGGGAAGCAAAAACACAACGATCATCAAAATGAACCGTGTCGAGGAAATCAAACAATGAGACTCGTATACCCCGGCCCACACTATTTCCCGCCCGCCTTCTGACCTCGCGGCCGCGGCCGCTCATAGTGCGCCCGCCGCCGGGCTTCTCATGATGTGGAGCATTAGAAGAGGTACCGGGTATTAACGCCGTTCGTCTCACCAGAGCGCGCCCGGCGGCCGAGACCAGCGCGACGGAGCCCCAGTTTTATCCCATCTGGGTCTGCCTGATGAGCTCCCCAAGATGAAGCCCGCCGTCACCGGAAGATTAACCCCTGACCAGCCTGGCGCCAGCCGGGCGGAAGACTCCCTGCCAAATTCGCAAAAAACCGCCCGGTTTTTGTTGTTATAAACGAAACGGGCGGTTCTCGCGCGGAATTTTCAAAAAAACGCGCCGCCGGCAGGGAAAAAAACGGGGGGACCTGGCGATAGCTGCTCTTATGTTTCCTACAGATCCGACTCGGCAGCTTAGAGCGCAGCCGGGGGCGCTCTGCCGCCGTCTCATCGCCGTCATACGTTCCCCGCTGCCGCCGCGACGAGCCGTTGGTCCGCCTGGTCCGCGATAACATCATGGAATTCACGCAGGCCCTGCGCGATCCCTTCGACCGCCGCCCGAAGCCGCGCCCCTTCGTGGTGGAAGCCCTCGAGAAATTCAGCGAATGCGGGGTGCCGCGCTTCGGCGGCGCGCTTAATCTGCATATCCATATACACGCGCTGGTGACCGACGGCGGTTTTGTCCCGGCCGAAGGCGGCCGGCACCTTGTTCTGCACGGCCGGATCTTTTTTGGCCATGCCCGCCTGCAGCGCGTCCGCCACCTAGTGAGACATCACCACCGCCAGGCCCTCCTCGGTCCCGGTCAGGGGAAGTATCCCGGTATAGACCGCCACGCGCCCGCCCGGTCCGCAGGCCTTCATGACCGGACGTTTTATATAATCGTAGACATTGATAAAGTGGAACTTCCGGGGGGACCGAAAAATGAAGCGATACCTGTGTTATGTTGCGATTTGTCTGCTGCTGACCGGCGCGGCCGCGCGCGCGGCGCTGCCCGAAGAGAAAACCCTGCTGGCGCTGGGCCGCGGCGAGACCCAGGGGCTGGGCTTGAAACTGAGCGCCGACGAGGCCGGCCAGGCCGCCAAGGGCCTGCTGGATTACCTGACCATAAAGGACAACTGTCCCTCGCACGCCGAATCCTTCAAGGTCCATGAGCTTATAGCCGCCAGGCAGGACGCGGCCTCCGGACAAGCCGCCGACGGTCAGGGCACCCCCGACGAATGGAAAAATGCGCTCTACGCTTACGGGCAGGAAGCAGGCGCCCGCCTTTACGAAGCCGCTCTTTCTAAAGAAGAAGCCGCCGTGGTGGCCGGCAGCTTCGAGCAGGCGCTGCGCGGCGAAGCCGCGCCCGGCAAAGGCGGGGATGGCGCAGGCATATTGGCTTTCATGGCCGCCCGGCGGGCGGCTTCCCTGAAGGGGCAGCAGGCGTTCTTCGATAAGATGACCCGCGAACCCGGCGCAGTTAAAACGGCCTCCGGCTTCCTCTTCATCCCCCGAAAGGAGGGGGAAGGCCCGGCGCCCAAACCCTTTTACTGGGTGAAGTTTTCCGGCCAGTCGCGCCTTTGGGACGGGAAACTGGAAAGCGTAGTCGACGCCGCGGAAGAGATGCAGCTGTCGCCGGCGGATTTCATTACCGACGCGCTCCTGAAAATGAAGACCGGCGGCAAGGCCACCCTGGTGCGCCCGCCCGGTTTCGCCGGAAGCGGTGCGCCGGCCATGTATCTCGACATGGAGCTGCTCTCCGTGCGCGAGGGCAAGGAACCGGAGCCCGGGCAGCAGGCCGCGGAGGTCCTCGGGGAGCAAGAGTACAAGGCCTATGTCGCGGAGCTTGAGAAGAAGGACCATTACAAGGTCAAGATCGCCGAGTATGAGAAAGGCGACCATGCCCAGGCTTACTCTATAGGTATTGCCTATTTTCACGGTGTTTCCGGCGCCCCGCATGATTACCAGAAAGCCGGGGAGTGGTACCTGAAAGCCGCCGAAAAAGGAAACCCGCTGGCCTATCTTCGGTTGGGGGATATGTCCGCCTACGGTTATGGGATGGCTGCCAATGAGACCGCCGCGTACAAATGGTACAGGAAGGCCGCTGAAAAAGGGAACGCCGAAGGGCAGGAGAAGATGGGAGACATTTATTATTACGGCACGACAGTTAAAAAGGATCGTGCCGCAGCGGCGAAATGGTACAGTTTGGCGGATAGTGCCGACGCCAATTACAGACTGGGGCGTATGTACATGAAGGGAGAAGGGGTCGAGCAAGATTATCCCACCGCCCTTAAGCACCTGTTAAAAGCCGCTGAGTCAGGGAACTACACCGCTTGCGTATTTATAGCCAGCATCTTCAGTTCGGGCGAAGAGGGCGTCAAACGCGACCCCGCCAAAGCGGTGGAATGGCTGAGGAAGGGCGCCGTCGCCGGAAATACCCTCGCCATGAACGATCTGGCCGAAGCTTACGCCGCCGGCGACCTGGTCGAGCGCGACTATACGGAGGCCTACAGATGGCTGGCGGTGGTGACGGCCAAGTCCAATGACGTCACGGCCGAGAACCTGATGTCATCCATCTCAAAGAAGATGAGCCAGTCAGAAATGGCTTCAGCCAGGGCCAAGGCCGCCGAGTCCGTTGAAAAATACGTCACCGAAAAGGACAGGGAGTTCAAGGAATACGCGAAGACGCTCGAGCTCCGCTAATTCCCTGTGTCCCCCTTGCCCCCCGCGGGTTTTTTTGTCTTTGTGACCCGGCCCGGCAAATTCATATAGTATGCCTCCGGGCCGATAAAGCCTGGCCATCGGCGGGTGAACTGGCGATAGCCGCGCATATACCCGCACTATTATCAAATGAAGGATAACAATGAAAATCTCGTATAGGTCCGCCTTGTCGGGCATATTCCTGCTGCAGGCGCTTTTACTTCCGGCCCTCGCCGGTGCCGGCGTGCTGACCCCGCGCGAACTGGCCGGCAAGCTGGCGACGGCCCTGAGCGGCGCGGC
>DNQL01000063.1 GCA_003500765.1 Elusimicrobiota bacterium
GAGGCGGCGGTCCGCGGCGCGATAAGCCTCGAGCCATTCAAGGTGCGGGGCGCCGGCCTTTGCCGAGCGGGCGGACACCCCCCGCAGGTTTTCTTCGAAGACCTTATTAGAGGGGTCCAGCCGGAGCGCCAGCCCGTAAGCCGCCGCGGCCGAAGGCAGGTCCCCGCTTATGCCGTAAAAATAACCGAGAGTGTTGGCAAGCGAGGCGTCCCGTCTCAGCACCCGCGACGCCCCCTCCAGCAAGGCTACCGCCTCGCCGGCGTAAGCCGTCGGGTCTTTGAGGTATATTTCGGCCGCCGCCTGGTAGGTCTGAACGTTGAGGGGGTTGATAAGGGCCGAAACCTTCAGGTTCTCCGCTGCGGAGCGGACGTCTCCCAGCCTTTTTTCCACCATGGCGAGGTTGAAAAATATCTCGTCGTAGCCGCAATTGGCCTTAAGGGCTTCGCCGTAAGCCCAGACGGCGGTCTCTAGGTCTCCGGAACGGACATACGCGTTGCCCAGTTCGTAATTGGTGTTGACTTCCCTCGGCCAGGCGGAATAGGCGCGCCGGAGTTCCGCGGCCGCCCCGCGGAAATCCCCCTTGCGCATCATTTTGAAACCGGAGAAATAAATGGCTTCACGCCGGAATTGCCCCTGCCAGTAAGCTGCGGAGGCGAGGGCGAGCGCCGTCAGCGCGGCCGCTATCGTCCACGCGCCGTACCCGGAAAAGCGCCCCCCGGCGGCCGGCGCGGGAGAGCCGAGGCGGGAGGAAAGGGCGCCCATGACCCACCAGAACATGAATCCGGGGACGGCGAAGTGCACGGAAACGTTGAGCATGTTGTCGGCCAGCATTCCTACCGCGCCGGCGGCAAGTGCGGCGGACCAGAAACGGGACTCAGAGTCGCCGGCCCTGCGATTATACAGAAAGGCCTTCCCCAGCGCGGCCAGGACCAGGATAAAAGAGGCCAGTCCGGCCAGGCCCGCCTGGGACCATAGTTCCAGCACCTCGTTATGGGCGTTGTTGGCGTGGGTGCGCAGATTGCGGATGCCTTCGTACGCCGAAAGCAGGGGGCCCTGGTAGAAAGGGTAGAAAAGCTCGAAAGCTCCCCAGCCCTTGCCGAGCAGCGGGCTCTCCTTACCCATCTGCCAGGCCGAAGTCCAGATGAGAACGCGCTGATGCCACGAAGGATAGACCCTGTCCGCTTCAGCCGCTATCGTAAGAGTTCCGGAGGAGGACATCTTTTTGGCCGCTTCCGTGATCCTGCTCGGCACTCCCGACGCCGGAGGAGAGGACGCGCTGACCGGCCAGAGCACGGCCAGCGCCAGCGCGAGCCCCCCCAGGATTAGCCCGCGCCGGCCGGCGGTCCTGAACCTGTCGCGGAAATCGGGGAGCAGGGCGAGAAAACCCAGGCCCGCCGCCATGCCGAGCCACGACGAGCGGGTCAGGCTGGCCAGGAGCATCGCCTCGTAGGAGAGGAACACCGCCGCGTAGAAGAACCGGGCCGCGGCCGTGCGCGCGTCCAGCCAGCAGGCGAGAGCCAGCGGGGCGAGGGTCACCACATAGGAGGAGATGAAGTTGGGATTGCCGAAAGTGGAAACGGAGCGGTTGCCGTAAGGATTAAGGGTCTTGAGCCAGACAAGTTCCACGCCGAAGTACTGGAGCACGCCGTAAACCGAGGCCAGCGCCCCGGCGGCGAGGGCCAGGTTAAGGTAATCCTCCTGTCTGCCGGACCGTACCGAGCGCCAGGCGATGAAGATGCCGGCGACCCAGACTATTCCCCCGTAAGGGTCCCAGAACCTCTGCCAGAACCCGGGGCCTGAAGGCTGGGAGCGCAGGTAAGGGAAGAAAGCCCAGGCCGCGCCCCAGGCCAGCAGGAGAAGGAGGAGCGGCCCCATCGGCCTGGCGGCGGGGCTCTCCTTCCATTCGGAGCGGGCGGAAAGCCAGAAGGCGACGCCGCAATTTACGAAAAGAAAAAGAAAAGCGCGCAGGCCCTCGCTCGCGATCGAAGGCCTGAAGAAAGGCTCGTGCGACAGCCAGGAGCGGATCCACGACAACAGCAGTATCCCGGCGAAAAGCCCGAGCGGGACCCAGAGCGCGCTGCGAGGGAACTCCCAGGCGCCCCTGGCGCGCATCGCCCAGATCCCGGCCAGGAGGGCCGCGGCGAGAGAGATATTCAGCAGCGCGATCTGGAGGTAGTAGGGGTTCCGGGTGAGGTCGGTAAAAAAAAGCAGCGGGGAGACGAAGAAGGCCAGGGCGAGGAGGAACGGGATCAGGGACTCGGAACGCCCGGCGCCGGTATTGCCAGTGGTCATCGCCTGTTCAGAGGCCCCTGCGCCCGGTCAGAGCCTGGTAGTTCCTCAGGGCCGGCTCGAAAGAGGGGTTGAGTTTAAGCGCCGCGGCGAAGTGTTCCGCCGCGTCGCGATGACGCCCCATCATGTAGTAGAGGTTGCCGAGATTAGTGTAGGCTTCGGGCGTCTCATGCAGGTGTCCGTCGACATGGCATTTCCAGGCGTTGAGATTGTTGAGATATTCCCTTTCGGCGGCCTCGTGCTGCCGACGGGACATGTATATCTGCGCCTTGCGGTAGTAATTGAACGGGAAGACCGGGTCCAGGTTCTCATAGAGATCGAACCGGACCAGCGCCTTGTCCAGGAACTCCTGCGCCTCTTTCTCCCGGCCCTGGGCCCGGAGGTGGTCGTGCATCTTCATGTAAAGAAGGCCGACCTGGTGATGCATCTGGACATAGTTGGGCGCTATGGAACGCACGTGTTCGTATGAGTCCATGGCGCGCTCGTAATCGTCCCTGGGCTCTTCGCCCTTGTCCCCCCACTCCGGCCGGTACTGCTTGCTCATGTTGAAACGGTCGTTGAAGACATTGCCCGTGAAATAGTAGGGCATGATGAAGTACGGATTGTGAGCGTGAACTTTCTGGTAATAGGAGATAGCGTCGTCCCAGCGGCCCTGTTTGGAGAAGAATATAGCCATGTTGTGATAGACGTCGGCCCTGAACCAGCCCCAGAAATACCAGACCGGCCCGAGGGAGACGGCCATCACCAGGGCGGCCATGACCGATCGGCCCGTGAAGGCGATCTTAAGGTAGGACCAGGCGATGAAGCCGGCGCAGGCCAGCAGCACGGTCCAGGCTATGAACCACTGCAGCGAGTCTCCGCCGCCGGGCTGGTTCCGCAACGGGCCCTGCAGCTCGGAGAACTGCGTGACGATGATATAGAACAGGGCCGCCACGGCCGCCGCCAGGACGACGCGCGCCGCCCAGAGCAGCCAGGCGGGAGGCCAGGCCGGTTTTTTCGCCTCGGCCTGCTCCGGCTCACCTTTGTAATGAAGTTCCCAGAGGGCCTGGCCCCTGGCCAGGTTTATTATCACGGCCGGAAGGAGGCCAAGGAAGACGCCGGAGGAGACGAAACGCATGCTTACGTCCACGAAATTGTGGGTAAGCATGCCCAGGAGGGCGGTGATATAGCCCAGCAGGTCATAGGCCGTAGGCGGAGGCCGGGCCCCCTTCAGGTTCTCCGTAAGCGCTCCCAGGCCCCTGAGCCCGATCGTGAGGACGAACGCTATCAGCCAGAGGTATATGCCGAAACCGATGAGCCCGTTGTCCATCCACTGCTCGAGGTGCTCGTTCTCGGCGTGGTCGGTCTCCGTGTTATGCTTGCCCTCGATGTGGAAGATCACGGGGCGGCGGTAGGCCGGGTAGATAACCTTAAAACTCCCCACCCCTATCCCGGCAAGGGGCCTGGACTCGATCATCTCCCAGGTGGAAAGCCAGGTCGAGATACGGAAATTATAGGAGGCGGGATTTCCCAGATGATAGACGACCCCGACGGCCGTAATGGGGAAGATCGAGGCGATAGCCAGAAAAGCGGTCCTGCCGATCTTCAGCCGTTCCCGGAGGAAGAAGTAGGCGTAGAACACGGCGAAGATGAAGAACGAGATGCCGAAGCCCAGCCAGGCGCCCTTGGTCTGCGTGCCGTAGAGGCAGAGCAGGTCCAGTAATATGAGGGGTATAAGGTAGACGGAGCGCGTCTTCATGAACTGCGTGACGGCTATCGGCAGTATCAGCACCAGGAAGTTGCCGAAGAAGTTGGGGTTCCCGTATGTCGAAAATACCCTCTTGTTGAAGGCGCCGCGCCAGACGAAAGGGTCGAGCCCGGGTCCCACTTCTTTCGGCGGGAAGAACCGCGTGTCTATGAACTGGACCAGGCCGTAAAGCACGGCGATATAGGCGGCGGCCAGGAGGACCCGGGTCAGGCGCTCCAGCGCCAGGTGGCCGAACTCCCTGATGACTATCAGCCCGACCGACATGTAGAGGAAATAACGGACAAAATCGTCCACGCTGGGGCCGGGATAGGGGGCCCGGGCGAAGCCTATGACGGCATAGGCCAGATAGGCGAAGAACGGGGCCAGGAACACGAAGTCCGCCCGCCGGAAGGCCTTGCGGCCCTCCAGGAAAAGCAGGCCCAGCCACATGCCCAGCAGAGAGAAGCCGCCCATCTGCAGGAGGGTTATCTTGACCTGAGCGGAGTCGTAGGTGCGCAGGTAGAAAGCGTCGGAGATGAGCAGGTAGAGCAGGGGAAGCCAGGTCCAGATGGCGCCGCGGGCCTGCCGCACGCCCGGCGCGAACTTCAGGTCGGAGTATTCTTCGTAGGGGAGGGGAGTGTTTTTTGCCATTAAGGCGGGTTTAAAGAAAAATCTTTTCAGCCGAGGATGGGATTTGAACCCACAACCTGTCGCTTACGAAGCGAATGCTCTACCGTTGAGCTACCTCGGCGTTCGACCATTGATTATATAGTAATTTATACACAAAATCAAAACCCCCGCCGGGGAAAAGAAAAAAAGGCCGCCCCCCCGCTTCAGGAGGGACGGCCTTGCGTTCTTTGCGGGGACTCAGCCCTGCATCTTGAAGACTTTGTCCAGCGCGGAGCGTATGCCCTCGTGCACGCCGGCCACGTCCTCTTTGGACCACTTCGCCTTTTCCTCGCGCAGGAAGCTGGTCTTGTCCACGCGGTTGTCGAAGCGGCCTATCGGCAGGTGGAACACGCCGCCGTGAGCCTCTATCGCGATTGTGCCCGGCTTCTCCGAGTTCTGTTCGAGCCAGTCCATGTCGTCGCAGCCGTAGTCGCCCATCATGACGTCTATCGGCACGCCGTGGTGGAGTATGGAGCCCGGGTCGTTGGGGTCGGTGCGGGCGGCGTTCTTGCGGCGGCTCTCCTCCGGGGTGACCCAGACGTAGAGTATGACCGCGCGCTTGAGTATCTCGGGGGAGAGCTGCGCCAGAGAATACTTGTAGCCGAACGGGGCCTGCAGCGGCATGGCGGAGCCGTGCGCTCCGCCGCGGGCGGCCTCTATCACTATCGTCTTGCCGTCGAAAGAAGCGGGGTAGGCGGCGTGCTTCTCGTCGAGCAGTTTGCGGCACTCCTTCTCGATCTTCTCCGCGACCGTGTCCTTGGATTCCTTGTCGACGCCGGCAAGGCGGTAATCTATGCCCGAGAGCTCGGCCGCCTTCTCTATGCGTTCCATTATGAACAGGCCCGCGGAGGCGGGGTTGGAGACCTTTTTGGTCATCAGGTCGGCGTAGTCCTCGTTTATAAGCTGTATGAGCGTGCCCCAGTCCTTGGGGTTTTTGAACGGCTTGTCGCCGGACTTGAAGAAGACGCGGTCCTTGCCCAGCGCGGCCAGTTCGTCGTCGATGCGGCGCATCAGGTGAACGTACGGGAAATCGTCTATCTGCAGGGTCTCGCCGATGTGGAAGTCGCGGCGCAGGGACTCTTCGGGCACATTGGCCAGGTAGCGTCGCACTTCCGATTTGCCCGAGGCGGGAAGCGCCAGGAGCAGCACTATATCCAGGGTCTTTTCCATGTTCTTTTGTCCTCCTAAACTTGCGGTCCGTCTATTCTATTGAATAAATCCGGGCGATTCAACCCT
Source organism: Elusimicrobiota bacterium (assembly GCA_003500765.1). GTDB lineage: Bacteria > Elusimicrobiota > Elusimicrobia > Elusimicrobiales > UBA9959 > UBA2231. The sequence continues at coordinate 5,921 of DNQL01000063.1, forward strand.
GTGCCGGAAAAATGGTTAAATATCCGCAATTATGGAAACGATGCTCCCCTGGATACTATTCAACGCTTTCGTGGTGGCCATGCTGCTGCTGGACCTCAAGGTCTTCCACCGCGCGGCCCACGAGGTCAAGCTCAAGGAAGCCCTCATCTGGAGCGCCGTCTGGATAACGCTGGCCCTTGCATTCAACGTCTGGCTATACTTCTCGCGCGGCCCGCAGCCCGCCATGGAGTTTCTGACCGGCTATATCCTGGAAAAGTCCCTCAGCGTGGACAACCTCTTCGTCTTCATAATTATCTTCGCCCGCTTCGGAGTCGCGCCCCAGTACCAGCACCGCATACTTTTCTGGGGCATACTGGGAGCGCTGGTCATGAGGGCCTTCTTCATCTTCGCCGGCATAGCGCTGATATCCCTCTTCCACTGGATAATCTATGTCTTCGGAGCTTTCCTGGTCTACACGGGGTTCAAGATGTGGAGCCACTCCGGCGATGATGTGCACCCCGAGCAGAACCCGCTGGTGCAGTTCGCCGTGCGCCATCTCCCGTTCACCGGCGAGCCGGACGAGGGCCATTTCTTTTTAAAGACGAAAACCGGCACCAGGGCCACGCGGCTCTTCCTGGTTCTTCTGATGATAGAGGCCACCGACCTGGTCTTCGCGGTGGACTCCATACCGGCCGTCATAGCCATAACGCGCGACCCGTACATCGTCTACACCTCCAACATCTTCGCGATACTGGGGCTGCGGGCCCTTTACTTCGCGCTGGCGGGAATAATGAAGCTTTTCCACAGGCTGCATTACGGCCTGTCGATACTGCTTTGTTACGTGGGAGTAAAGATGCTGGTCAGCGGCTTCTTCAAGATACCGACGGCTGCGTCGCTGCTGATAATCTTCTCGATACTCTCGATCTCTATCGTGGCTTCGATCATGTTCCCGCCGAAAGCGCCCGCGGCCGAAGCTCCCTGACCGGCGACCCGGTGCCGGGCGATAAAAAAAGGCCCCGTTCGCCTGAAGCGGACGGGGCCTCACTTGTTCCGACCAAAGTTACTTCTTTTCCGTCTTGGGAGCTTCGGGCTTGCCGGCGCCGGCCGGGGTCGTCTCCGGCTTCTCCGGCTTTACGATGTCGAGCAGTTCGACTTCGAAAACCAGCGTGGCGCCGCCGGGGATGAAGGGCGGCCTGCCCTCGTCGCCGTAGGCTATGTCGGAAGGGCAGGTCAGCGTGGCCTTGCCGCCGGTCTTCATCATCTGGACGCCCTCGGTCCAGCAGGGGATCACCGCGCCCAGCGGGAACTCGGCCGGCTGCTTGCGCTCAACGGAGGAATCGAAGACCTTTCCGTCCATGAAGGTGCCGTGGTAATGGACCTTGACCATGTCGTCGGCCTTGGGCGAAGCGCCCTTGCCCTTCTTGGTCTCCTTATATATAAGGCCCGACTTCATCTTTTTTGAGCCCTTCTCCTTGGCGGCCTTATCCAGGAAAGGCTTGGCCTTGGCTTTTTCTTCGGCGGCCATCGCTTCCTGCTTCTTGGAGATGAATTCGCCTATCTTCTGGCCGTAGGAGTCCTCCACGCGGGAGTCCTTCCCGTCCAGGGATTCGGAGAAGCCCAGGACCACCATCTTGCCCTCTTCGGGAGTCAGGTTGAACTGCTTGAGATTGCGGCTCACCATGCGGCCGAGGTAGTAGAGCGTCTTGTCATCCTCGGTCTTGAGCTCCTGCGAGTAGGCCGGGGCCAGCACTGCCAGCGTCACGGCCGCGAAAATAATCTTTTTCATCGATTCCCTCCTTGATGTCATGACCGCATTATTCTATCAAATTGGATGTCCGTGGGCCCGTCCTCCCTCGCCCTTGATGGCGTACTCCTTCCTGCCGGAGAAATAATCCCGGGCCAGTTTCGCCGTAGTGCCGGCCAGGAAGGCCAGGGCTATCAGGTTGGGCAGCGCCATGAAGCCGTTGAGCAGCGTGCCCAGCGCCCAGACCAGCGGGACGGAAACCAGCGCGCCGACCATGATCAGCGCGGTAAAGACCGCCCGGTAGCCTTTTATCCAAGCCGAACCGAACATGTATTCGAAACATTTCTCGCCGTAATAGCACCAGCCTATCAGCGTGGAGAAACCGAACAGGAAACTCGAGAGCGCGACCACGGCGGAGGCGAACGGAACAGAGGAACTGAGGGCCGCCGCGGTCAGGTCGCCGCTGGCGCCCTGGAACCGCGGATCCGTCCACATGCCCGAGCTGAGTATCACGAAAGCCGTCATGGAGCAGATCACTATGGTGTCTATGAACACCTCGAAAACGCCGACCAATCCCTGCTCGGCGGGATGCTTAACGTCGGCTATGCCGTGGGCTATGGGCGAGCTGCCCAGGCCGGCTTCGTTGGACAGCACGCCGCGGCTGACGCCTATCTGTATGGCCTTGGCCACCGAGGCGCCGGCGAATCCCCCCACCGCGGCGGAAGCCGTGAAGGCGTCGCTGATGATGAGCGCGAATACCTCGGGGATCGCGCCGAAATTCATGACCAGGTAGGCGAGCGTAGCCAGCAGGTAGACCACGATCATGAACGGCACTATCTTTTCGGCGGTATGGGCGATGCGCTTTATGCCGCCCAGCAGGACCATCCCCACGGCGATAGTTATAAGGATTCCGGGGACCCACATGGGGACCTGTACCCCGAAGACGAGGTCGGCGGCCGAGACGAAGGTGCGGGCCACGGTATTTGACTGGGCCATGTTGCCGGTGCCCAGCATGGCGGCGCACATGCCGAAGAAGGCGAAAGCCCAGGCCAGTGCCTTGCCGGCCTTCCTGTTCGGGATCCCGTGCTCGATATAATACATCGGGCCGCTGGCCAGTTCGCCGGATTCGCGGCGGACGCGGAAATGAACGCCCAGCGTCGCCTCGGCGAACTTGGTGGCCATGCCGGCGGTGGCGCACATCCACATCCAGAAGATGGCTCCGGGCCCGCCGATAAGGATGGCCGTTGCCACGCCGCCGATATTCCCGTTCCCGACGGTGGCCGCCAGGGCGGTGGAGAGAGCCTGGAAAGGCGTTATAGTGCCGCCTTTTCCTTCCTTGGCGAAGGCCCCGCTCAGGGACATTTTAACCGCCCTGGGGAACCCTCTGAGCTGTATGAAACCGGTGCGCAGGGTAAGCCAGCCGCCGACTATCAGCAGGACCAGCGGCATAAGGTAAGGCTGCCAGACCCAGGCGTCTATGGCGGTTATCGTCGATGTAAGGTTTTCCATGCGTCTCCTTGCGGCGGGTCAGCCCCCGAACATGCCGCGGGCCGTCATTATGATTATGAACAGTATCGCCAGCGGGCAGACATACTTTATCAGGAAGGTCCAGGTCCTGGCGAACGGGAAAGGGCTGCCTTCGGCCTTAAGCTCGGCGATGACATTGTCGGCGCCCCAGACCCAGCCGGCGAATATCGCTATAAGCAGCCCGCCGACGGGCAGCGCCCAGTTGTTCCAGACCGTGGCCATCAGCGAAAGGAAATCCGTGCCGAAGACCGGCAGCTTCGTCAGGGTCGCGGAAGCCCCCTGTGAAAGAGCCGAAGGCACGGCGAGGGCGGTGACGAAGAGAGTCAGCATTATCACCGACTTGCGGCGGCACCAGCCCCTGTCCACCAGCGCGGCCACGGGGACTTCAAGCAGCGATATCGCGCTCGACAGCGCGGCCAGCGTCAGCAGGACGAAGAAGGCCGCGCCGAACAGAGCACCGCCGGGCATGGAGGCGAAGAGCCCGGGCAGGACGGCGAAGATCAGGCCCGGCCCGCCCTCCGCGGGGTTGAAGCCGGCCAGCGAAAACCCGGCCGGAAAGATTATGAAACCGGCCAGCAGCGCCACCATCGTGTCCAGCCCGGCCACCCAGGCCGCCGACTTGACCACCGCGGTCTTCTTGGAAAGATAGCTGCCGTAGGTTATCATGGCACCCATGCCCAGGCTGAGCGAGAAGAAGGCCTGGCCGAGCGCCGCGTTTATCACCGCGATATTGGTGATCTCGCTGAAGTCGGGCTTGAGGTAATACGCGAGCCCCTGTGCCGCGCCGGGCAGGGTCAGGGCGCGTACGCCCAGCAGTATCAGCAGGATGAAGAGGGCCGGCATCATTATCTTGGAGGCCTTTTCGATGCCCTGCCGCACGCCGCCGATGATTATTCCCGCCGTTATCAGCAGGACGGCGAATGAAAGCCACACGTTCTTGGACCCGTCGGCGACGAAAGCCCCGAAAAAAGCGCCGGGAGCGGCGCCAGCCACGCCCGTGGCCGCGTACCAGACATAGGCCAGCGTCCAGCCGGCTATGACCGCGTAGAACGAGAGTATGCCGACGCCGGCCAGCACGCCCAGCGCCCCCACTACCCACCACGGGGTGCGGGGCTTAAGCGTCTGGAAGGAGCCTATAGGGTCGCGCGCCGCGGCACGGCCTATGGCCAGTTCGGCTATCAGTATAGGGAAGCAGATCACGAAAACGCAGACCAGGTAGAGCAGGACGAAGATGGCGCCGCCGCCCTTGCCCACCTGCATCGGGAAGCCCCAGATATTGCCCAGGCCCACCGCCGAACCGGCCGCGGCCAGGATAAAACCTATGCTCGAGCCCCAGGAGCCGCGCTCTTCGGCCGGGACGCACTTTTCGGAGGATTCAATATTCATAATGTTGCCTATAATACAAAAATACTATGCGGAATATACATATAATAGCGCCGCCCCGGTGAAACTTTTCGGCCATACGCGCATCTAAAAATACGGGAGAAGTGGTAAGATAAGAGTATTCCCGGGTTAGGAGGACAGATGACCATTTTCCGGATCTTAGCTTTGACCGCGCTCGCGGCCACGGCCTCCGGCTGCGTGCGGGTCAACCAGGTGGACCGCGGCACGCTGTCGAAGCAGACAATGCAGTTCGAACCGATGGGAAACAGGCAGAGCTTCATTGGTGAATTCCACGCGATACGCGAAGGCTCTTCGGGCGGCGTTAACCAGAGCGCGGGAGGCGGCTGTGGCTGCAATTAAAAAGATAGTCCTCTCTTTGTTCCTCGCGGCGGCCCTGGAAGCCTCCGCGCTCGCCGCCACCAGCCTGGACCTGGTGTTCAACTACCTCTCGCAGGGAGGCAAGGGAGGCAAGCAGGTCTACGACGGGAACGGCGACCAGGACCTTACGATCTACGAGCCGGTCCTCTACGTCAACCACGAGATAGACTCGAAGACCGCCGTATTCGGCAGCGTGGTCTACGACCTGCTGAGCTCGGCCTCCAACACAGCCTTCGATACCGGCACAGGCGCCTCCAAAGGCGGCTGGCAGGACCGCAAGGCCGTCAACGCGGGGTATTCCAAACGCGCCGGCGACTGGATATACACCCCCACCCTGGGTTTCTCCACCGAGCTGTCCTACAAGTCCCTGTCCGGCGGGCTCAATGTCCAGCGTTTCTTCGCGGAAGAGAACTTCGTCCTCTCGGCGGGAATATTCCATTACGCTGACCAGGCCAAGCCCTGGGACATATCGGCCGGGGCCTTCCGCAAGTGGCAGGACAAGACCACCGATTCCGCCAACCTGAGCGTAACACAGCTGCTGAGCGAGCGTGACATGGTCCTGGCCGGGGTCAGCTACACCGCCCAGAACGGCTACCTGGAAGGCACTCGCAATACCGTGGATACCGGCACGCGCGTCGAAGAGGTGCTGCCGGGCTACCGCGAGAAATACACCCTTAGCGGCCGCTACGTCCGCTCGCTCAGGGAGAACCTGGCCCTGCACCTGGATTACCGGTATTACACCGACAGCTGGGACATAAAATCCCACACCCTGGAACCCGCTCTGGCCGTCTCCTTCGCCGAGGACAAAGGTCTCTACCGAGTCTTCTACCGGTTCTATTCGCAGAGCGAGGCCGAATACTACCAGGACTCCTTTCTCTCGGGAGCCAGGACGTATATGACGTCGGACTCGGACCTGGACAAATTCTCGGCCAACGAGATCGGCGTGCAGTTCACCTACGCTCCCGAACGCTGGGAAGGGATGATGGGCGGAGACTGGACCTGGGGCGGCACCGCCCTCTACTACGACCGCTCCAACGACCTCGACGCCGTGATCATGCAGCTCAGCCTGGGGGTGAAGTTCTGATATGACGCAGCCGGTGGCCGTCAAAAGGACCCTCATGGGGTCCCCTTTCGAAATGACCGCCTGGCCGGGAGGGCCGGCCGGCTCGGCCGAGGCCGCCATACTCACCGCCTTCGACGAGGTCGCCCGGGTCGAGGACCTCATCACCGACTGGCGCGACAGCCCGCTGGAGCGGCTCAACGCCGCGGCCGGCGGACCGCCGGTCAAAGTGAGCCCGGAGCTCTTCGACCTGGTCGAATTCGCCCTGGGCGTCTGCCGCGACTCAGGAGGAGCCTTCGACATAACCTACGCCTCCGTCGGCCTGCTCTGGCGCGAGGCCTTCCGCACCGGCGTCCCCCCGTCCGACGCGGCTATCGACGCCGCCCTGCGGACCGTCGGGCACTGGAAAGTGGAGATGGACCGGGAAAAGGGGACCATACGCCTGCCGGAAAAAGGTATGCGCATCGGACTGGGCTCCATCGGCAAAGGCTACGGCGTCGACAGGGCGGCCAGGGTCCTGACGGACCTGGGGCTCAGGAACTTCTTCGTCAACGGCGCCGGCGACATACGCTTAGCCTCCGCCCCGGGCGCGCCCAGGCCCTGGCGCGTGGCCGTGAAGAACCCTTTCGCCGCCGACGGCAGGTCCGCCGCCATGCTCGAGCTCCGCTCCGGCGGCGTGGCCACCTCCGGCGATTACGAGAGATACTTCACCCATGAAGGGAAGAAATACCATCACATCATCGACGCGCGCACGGGGCGCGTCCGGTCGGATATAGCCAGCGTCACGGTGACGGCTTCGACGGCCGCGCTGGCCAACGCCTACGCCACTTCCGTAATGGCGCTGGGCCCGGAGGAGGGCGCCGCCTTCCTCCGCCGCAGGCGCGACGCCTCCGGCTTCATAATCTCGGCGTCGGGAAAAGTGGAAAGCTGCAATATACGGACGGCGCCGGCAGAGAGGATATATGCTGCAGGTAAACCTTGAATCGATATCGCTGATGACCTTCCTGGGGGTCTATGTCTCCGGGCTGCTGACCTCTCTCACCCCCTGTGTCTACCCGATACTGCCGATAGTCATCGGCTACCTGGGTTCGCGCGAGGGCGGCCCCTGGAAGCGCTTCATAGCCAGTCTCTCTTATATAATCGGCATGGCGCTGGTCTACTCGGCGCTCGGAATGGCGGCGGCCATGACCGGCTCGCTGTTCGGCTCGCTGACCACCAATACCTGGGTATACCTCGGCTTCGGGCTGCTCATGCTCTTCCTCGGCGGCAGCATGATGGACTGGTACTACATACCCATGCCCAACCTGCCGGGCCTGGCGCCCAAGTCGCTGAAAGAGTCGCCCGTCGTGGGGCCGTTCGTCATGGGCCTGACCTCCGGCATGGTCGCCTCCCCCTGCACCGCCCCGGTGCTGGGCAGCCTGCTCATATATGTCGCCGCGCAGAAAGCCGTGGTTACCGGGGGCCTCCTGCTATTCAGCTTCTCTATGGGCCTGAGCAGCATGCTGCTCGTGATAGGTTTCCTCGCCGGCTCGGTAATGCCCAAGTCCGGCGCCTGGATGGTAAAGGTAAAGAAGGCGCTGGCGCTGCTGATAATGGGCGCGGGCGTATATTTCATCTACACGGCCGGCACGCTGGCCTAGGAGGCGTTTATGAAGAAGATGATAGCGGCTTTCGCGCTGGCCCTGCTGACCGCGCCCGCCATGGCGGCTTCCACCGACACCGTGAAGGACTTCTCGCTCAAAGGCCTCGACGGCAAGAAATACAGCCTGTCGGACAGTTTGGGCAAGGGTTATATCGTCATCAACTTCTGGGCAGCCTGGTGCTCTACCTGCAAGGAAGAGATCCCGGAACTGGCGGAGCTTATGAAGCAGCCCGGGGCGGACAAGGTACTTTTCCTGGGCGTGAATGTCGGGGACAAGGCATCCAAGGCGGCAAAATTCGTGAATAAATACGAGTATCCGTACAAACCTCTCCTGGACTCCGACAAATCGGTCTCAAAGGATTACGCGGTCATGGGCATCCCCGTTACCGTAATAATCGACAAGAAAGGGAAGATAGTCTTCCGCGGTTCCCGCCCCCCCAAGAAGTTCGACTTCGGCAAATAGCCCGCCCAAAAGCGGAAGCCCCGGGACAAGTCCCGGGGCTTTTTTCGCCTTAAAACACAAAACCCCGGGGATTTCACCCGGGGCTGGTCCTGACATTTCTCGTCTCAGGTTCGAATACCGTTAAAACTGGTTGCGGGGGCAGGATTTGAACCTGCGACCTCAAGGTTATGGGCCTTGCGAGCTACCAGGCTGCTCTACCCCGCATAAGAAGTATAGCACAAGTTGCGGGACAAAGCAAATCCTCGTCGGAGAAATAAATGTTTTAAGCCGGTGATCTCTACTGACTACTCGCAAAAGTGATCAACTAAAAGTAGTGATCGGATTTGTGATCGGTTTGAGTAAAGAACCGGAATGTGATGCCTAGTGGTGCCTACTGGATGCTGCTGACCTTCCCCCAGAAAACCAGACCAGTTGAAGGTTGTTAAATTAACCTTACTATTTAAGCAAATACTTCGTATTTTTGTGCGTGCCTTCCGTGGAGACTATCCCGGCTATCAACAGTGGCTTCAGAGCATAGTGAGCTCCGGGCGCGGTTAGACGCAGGGCGCGGGCTATTTCCCTGATGCCCAGCGGGCCACGCTCACGCAGGGTGCGCAGGAGTTTTTCTTGACGCAAGGTCAGCGACACCGGCAGCCCCTTATCCTTCAAGCCAAAGGCGGCCATACGGCCCTGTACCCGCTCAAGTGTTTCAAGCACGGCCTCGGACATGAACTCCAGCCAAGAACCCAGGTCCTCCCCCTCAACCTGCACTCGCTGGAGGGCTTTTATGTACAGGGCGCGGTTCTCAAGCAATATTTCATCCAGGGCGAAGACATGAAGAGTATCAAAACCAGCCCTATAGAGCTGCCAGGTAGCCAGTGCACGGGCCACACGCCCATTGCCGTCACGAAAAGGATGGATCTCCACAAAGCGCAGATGAAGCATGGCCGACGAGAATACAGCCGGTAGATCATTGGCATCAGTATCTAGCCAATGCAGCAACTGACGCATAAGGCCGGGAACCTGCTTCCATGGGGCGCCCACATGCAGACCAGCCCGCACATCCAACCGCCGATAAGCGCCTATGGGGCCATCGTCGCAGGCCCCCTCGCCCATAAGCTTATGCAGGAATAGAACGTCTTTCTCGGTAACATGCGCGGCCTTCTCGCGCTTTTGCAGCCATTCCAGCGCAGCAAGATAGTTCTGGGCCATGCGCACGTCTTTGTTGGGATAGCCAAGAGCCTTTTTCCCCTCCATCAGGCCCTTCACGGCCTCAAGGGACAGCGTACAGCCCTCTATGGCGGTTGACCCCCAGGCGGCGCGGGCCATGGCGTCTTTTACCAAGGAGGGCACCCAGGGAACCTTTACGGCAGAGGCGCGGATCTGCTCTTTGATCTCCGTTATGCTTTCCAAGAGACGATAGACCCTGGCTGGGACTTTAAATTCAGGCTTATACATGAATAAAGTTTACATAAAGTTATTCGTAAAGTCAAAGATGCGTTTGTGCCGCTACATACACGGTGTGCTCAGGCGGCCAAAAGCGAGATTGGGGTTAACAGCATCGCAATCATTCGGCAGTTATGAGGTCCCAATTCACTGAAAAGTGATCAGTTGGAAACGGTGATCGGATTGGTGATCCCTTCTAGGTCTGTCTAGCGACTTCTATAGCACAAGGTTTCGGCAGTTGCAACATTTCTCTTCGGAGAAACTTACATTTCAGACGGTTATCTCTAGTGCTCACTCGAAAAGGTAATCGGCCAAAAACAGTGATCGGATTTGTGATCGGTTTGGGCGAAAACCCGGGATGTTGACCTTCCCCCTGCAATTCACGCCGCCGGCCCGGCACAAAAGAGCCCATAGACCCCGCGTATCCCGATATTTTCCGGGTATAAGGCCTCCCAAATTCGCTATCATATTTAGAGTGTTATGACGCCCGGGTGAATGTTGTCTCCACAGCCCGGGCCCGGGAGAAGAATTGTGAGCAAAATACTTATTGCCGAAGACGATGACAGCCTGCGCACGCTGCTGGAAGTGAATTTCAGCGCCAGGAAGCACATGGTTCTCGCTGTTGCGGACGGCGAAAAGGCTTTAGACGCATATAAGCATTTCAATCCCGACGGGGTGATACTGGATATCATGCTCCCGGGCATCCTGGGTTGGGACGTCTGCAGGGCCATACGCAACACCGCAGGCCGCAACCTCCCTATAATACTGATGTCCGCCCTCTACAACAAGTTGGAATTCCGCCTGGACGCTCAGAAAGCGGGGGCTACCGACGTCGTGGCGAAACCATTTGACATCAATGAATTCGCCGCCTATTTCGAGAAACTGCTTAAAGCCGTTCCAGCCCCGTCCGCTGGCGTCCAGAACGCCGCAAACCCGAAATTGAGCGCAACTTCAATGAAGTATTCCACAGAGAAGAAGGTCGTCATCTATTTCCCGGACGGCGCGGTGATAAATGGAATCACCAGCGCGCTGAACCCGGGCGGAGCAGGCTTCAACATGACAGTCGCCGGGGGCAACAAGCGGATGTACGTCTCCTATGCGGCGGTCCTCCGAGTGGAAGTCGTGGACGAATTCTAGCGTTCACCCATGAACATCCTACGCGATCTGTCCTTTAAAACCAAGCTGGTCCTGGCTGTCTCTTTTATAGCCAGCATAGCGCTAAGCGCAGCCCTTGCGATAAGGGGCGGACAGACGGACAAACTGCTCCGCGAACGCATGCTCCTGCGCACCGGGGTTCTCGCCGATGTGGCCGCGCAGAACTGGCCTGCCAGCGGCGGGGCCGCCTATGCCGCCTGGCTGTCCGGAGCCAAGGACATCCAATTCGCGGCATTCTTTGATGATAAAGAGAAACTTACAACCTTTTCCGGTGAAGGAGACAGGAAGACTGTACGGTCGGAAGACGAAGACATCTTCCACATCACGGACGAGACCTACAGCATATCCCGGAAAGTGCTTTCCGCAGACGGCAGAGTTCGCGGCACGCTGGTGCTCGGTTTCCCAATGGGCAGGCTTTACAAGGACTTGGAAGAGCATTCCCGTAAAGGTTTTTTTGTATGGCTCTTCGCGCTTGCAGCTGTAATAGCAGGGATGGCGCTGGCGCTGGCCTATTTCCTAAAGCCCCTCCAATCCATCTATGCCGGCGCGCAGCGGCTTGCGAAGAAGGAGTTGAGTTACCGCATCCCTGTCACGAACCACGACGAGTTCGGCTACGCGGCCGAGCAATTCAATATCATGGCGGGGGAATTGTCAGAATTTTACGACAACCTCGAGAAAAAGATTGCCGCCGCAACGCAGGAATTAGCCTTGGCCAACTCCAATCTGCAGAGCAAGAACGCCGAATTGCACATACTGAACGAGCGCCTGCGTGAGCTGGACCGGAGGAAGACGGAAGTCATATCCATCGTTTCCCACGACCTGCGCACGCCGCTGACCTCGATCATCGGATTCTCCGACACACTGCTTAACAAGGAACTGCGCTTCAGCGAAGAGGACCGCGAACGTTATATAGGGATTATCCGCGGAGAGTCCTACCGGCTCGCGCGCCTGATCTCCGATTTCCTCGTGATAACCAAGATAGAAGAAGGGGTCTTCCGCATTCTAAAAACCCCGACGGACCTGAGGGACCTGATTGCCGAAACCGGCCGCACCATGAACCTAGCGCCAAAGGCGATCAAGCTTAAGCTGGCGCTGCCTGATGCCCCCGTCCTTATCGAAGCGGACAGGGACAAACTGCTCCAGGTCCTGCATAACCTGGCAGGCAACGCCATCAAGTATTGCCCTGAGAACGGCACAATCACCATCGCCCTCAAGGACACCGGGACTGCGGTACAGGTAAGCGTAGCTGATACCGGGCCCGGCATTCCGGATTCAGAAAAAGAGCGGGTCTTTGAAAAGTTCTACAGGCGCGACGATGCCGTGGCCAGGAAGGAGGCCGGCAGCGGCCTGGGCCTGGCTATCGCCAAGTCCATAGTGGACCTGCACGAAGGGAAGATCTCGCTCCGCGACGCGGAAGGCGGTGGCGCAGAATTTTCATTCGAACTGCCAAGGCCTCCGTCCATATAGGAATCACACCCTTTTTCCGGGAAAGACTTCAGCTCTCCAGCCTGCACGTCCACTACCAGACCATTCATGCGAGAAACAGAGGCCTTTTGCTGGGCGTTAGCCAGCCCTATCCCCGCACAGGGGCGATGAGGCCCTGATTCATCGGAAAGTGATCGGTTGAGAATGGTGATCGGATTTGTGATCGCTTCTAGGTCTGTCTAGCGACTTCTCCTGATTCGTCAGGAGAATAAAAAAGCACGACTCTCGTCGTGCTGATGCCTTGTGATAACTCCTGATTTCGCCCCTAAACTGCCTTGCGAGCTACCAGGCTGCTCTACCCCGCATAAGGAGTATAGCACAACATTGCGGGACAATGCAAATAATTATCACAAGGAACAATGACTTACCTGTCCCTCGCGATGGGAATGAGGATTCAAAAAATCATTTTGTATAATCCACGGGTCCCTTCCGGGACTCGCCTCTTCAGCAGGTCGGTCCCCGGGGAAATATCCGGAACGGAGGAGTTAAATGCGATTAACCGGTACGCGGTCATATTTTTTTCCGCTCATTATCTTCGCTTCGGTGACTGCGTCCGGCCTCGCCGGATGCTCCCTCCTGGGTGAAAAAGCCGCCCCGCCCGAGGGTGAAAACCCCTCTTTTGTTTACGCCGGCGCCCGCATGCAGAGGGGCGGCGGCCAGGTCACTGCCGTTACTCTTCGTAAAGTTGACGGAAAAAGGGAAAAAGTGTCCCTGCGCTGGACCGGGGGGTTCGACCTTCTCAACCGCAACAGCACTTTTTACCGGGAAATGGTCCCGCCGGGACGCTACAGGATAGACGTTATCCATTTCGATTCGGGCGGGAAAACTTATATACAGGAAGTTCGCGATCATTTCCGCGATTTCGAAGTAAAACCGGAAGGGATCCAGTTCATCGGGAAAATTCTCGTTGAAAGGAACGGCTCCGACTTCCGTTACCAGATGGGCGGGGCAGAGGTAAACAGAAAAGCTATCTTCGGCAATGTGCGGGAGCATCTGGGCGGCACCGCCTGGGCGCCGCTTCTTGAAAAACACCGATAGAGCCCTTCTCCACGGAACCCGGCCGCTGCCAGGCCCGGGAGGCTTTCCGGGACCTGAGGTTCAGCCGATAGATATCTCCGCCTGGTGCTCGACCCTGTCGTCCGCCAGCGGGATGACGCCGTCGCCCAGCGCGGTCCCGTCCAGCACCACCGAGATCACGCCGTTACCCGCTCCCGAGCGGGTGAACGCTATGTGGTAGAAAGTCTCCCTGTAGCGGTAATGCAGTTTGAACGATTTCCAGTCCCCGGGCAGGCAAGGCTCGAAGCGCAGCCTGTCCACCTCCAGGCGAAGGCCCAGCAGCCGGCCGACCAGTACCTGGTACATCCAGGACGCCGAGCCGGTGTACCAGGTCCACCCGCCGCGGCCGTCGTTGCGGCCGCCGGAGTAGACGTCGGCGGCCATGACATAGGGCTCCACTTTGTACACGGCGCATTTAGCCGGGGTGTCGCCGTGGCGCACCGGGTTGATAAGGCCCAGCAGTTCCCAGGCCCGCTTGGCGTCACCCAGCATCGCGAAAGCCATGACCGCCCAGGCGGCGGCGTGGGTGTACTGCCCTCCGTTCTCCCTGACGCCCGGGAGATAGCCCTTGATATAGCCCGGGTCGGCGGGAGTCTTGTCGAACGGCGGCGCGAAAAGCTTTATAAGCGCGGCCCGCCTGTCTACCAGCTGCAGGTCGGCCTGGTCCATGGCAGCCGCCGCTCTCTCCCTGTCGGCAGCGCCGGAGATCACCGCCCAGGACTGGGGCAGCGAATCTATGCGGCACTCGGCGTTGGCCGAAGAACCGAGCGGCTCGCCGCTGTCGAAATAGGCCCGCCGGTACCACTGGCCGTCCCAGCCGCCCTCCTCCAGGTTCCGCGCCAGCTTGTTTTCCTCCGCGCGGCAGAGCTCCGCGAATTCGCCGTCGCCCCGGCGTTCCGCCAGGCCGGACATGGCCTTGAGCACATGGCAAAGGAAGAAGCCCAGCCAGACGCTCTCGCCTTTCCCCTCGCGGCCCACCAGGTTCATCCCGTCGTTCCAGTCGCCGCTGCCCATGAGCGGCAGCCCGTGGACGCCGAACCTGAGGGCGCGTTTCACCGCCAGGACGCAATGCTCGTAGAGCGTGGCGGAGCCGTCGGACCCGGGCAGGTCATAGTATGATTCTTCCTCCGGCTTGACGGGCGGGCCTTCGAGAAAACTTACGTTCTCGTCCAGGACGCCGGTGTCGCCGACCTGCTCCACGTAGAGAGCCGTGACCAGCGGCAGCCACAGGTAATCGTCCGAGCAATGGCTGCGCACGCCCCGGCCCGACGGCGGGTGCCACCAGTGCTGCGCGTCCCCCTCGGCGAACTGGCGCGCGGCGAAGGCCAGCAGGTGCTCCCTTATCAGACCCGGGTGGGAATGGGCCAGCGACATCACGTCCTGCAGCTGGTCGCGGAAGCCGAAGGCTCCCCCCGACTGGTAATAACCGCTGCGCCCCCACAAGCGGCAGCTGAGCACCTGGTACTGCAGCCAGCCGTTCACCAGGAAATTGACGGACTCGTCGGGCGTTTCCACGTAGACCGCCCCGAGGGCGCGCTTCCAGTGCTCCCAGACGGCCTCGAGCTCGCCGCGCACCGCGGCGGTCCCGCTGAACCGCTGCAGTATCCCGCGCGCTTCGTCGGCGGTGCCGGCGGCGCCGAAGGTGAAAACGATCTCTTTTTCCTCGTTGTCCTCCAGTTCGAACTTCACCTGCATGGCGGCACAGGGGTCCAGCCCGGCGCCGACCTTGCCCGAGAGCGATTCGCTGCGCATGGCGGCGGGGGCGGCCAGCGTGCCGTTGCGGCCTATGAACTCGCGCCTGTCGCCGCTTATGAAGCGCTCGGTTTCGCTGACGTCGAGGAAGACCACCCTGCCCGGGAATTCCTTGTTGTAATGGTTGTACGCCGTCAGGGCGCCGCTTTTCGGGTCCACCTCGGTCAGGATATGCATATGCGAGCTATCCCTGAGGGGACCCAGCACCAGCTCGTTATAGGAGGACGCCGAGAGCCGTCTCCTGCGCCCGGAGGCGTTGCGTATCTTCAGGAGGGCGAACTTCACCGGCTGGTCCAGCGCGACGAAGACCGTCAGCGCCGTCGACAGGCCGTCCTCCTCGTGCTCGAAAATGCTGTAGCCGAAACCGTGGCGGGAGAGGTAGCCGGAGCCGCCGCCGGCGGGCAGCGGGGTAGGTGACCAGAAATGCCCCGTTTCCTCGTCGCGCACGTACAGCGCTTCCCCCGACGCGTCGGTGACCGGGTCGTTCTTCCAGGGGGTCAGGCGGAAGAGCTGCGCGTTCTCGCTCCAGGTATAGGCGCCGCCGCTTTCGGAAACGACGGTGCCGAAACGCCGGTTGGCCAGAACATTGACCCAGGGAGCGGGAGTTCTCTGGTTATGCCCGGTGGAGATCACGTACTCGCGCCCGTCGCGGGTAAAACCTCCCAAACCGTTGAAATATACAAGGTCCGGGCGCTTCGCCGGCCTTCGTGCCCCGTCCTCGGGTCCGGCCGCCCGAGGCGCCGCGAAGAG
>DNQL01000165.1 GCA_003500765.1 Elusimicrobiota bacterium
GCTCCCCGGTGTGGCGCAAGGGCGGCATCGTGTTCGGCCCCCGCCCGCATTCCTACAGGCGGGACATGCCGGCCGCCAAGCGCCGCCAGTTCCTCATCGAGGCCCTGTCAGCCCGCTGCGCCGAGGGCGCCGTGGTCGTCATGGACAGCTTCGATCTGCAGGACGCCAGGACGAAGTCGCTGAACGCCGCCTGGAAAGCCCTTCAGGCCAGGAAGACCCTTTTCGTCATGGACAAGCCGGACCGCAATCTCATCGGCGCCGGCCGCAACATAGAGGGCTTCGGCTGGGCCGTCGCCTCCAATCTCAACGCCTACCAGGTCCTCAACGGCGGCACGCTGATCTTTTCGGCGGCCGCGCTGAAGGCCCTGGAGAAGAGCCTCGGGGAGGGCAAATGACCAGCAACGTCTCCGGGATACTGATATCCCCTATCCTCAGCGAGAAGAGCGTCACGCAGAAGGACGCGGAGAACCGCTACACCTTCAAGGTCGCGGCCGGCGCGAACAAGACCGAGATCAGGAAAGCGGTGGAAGAGCTGTTCAAGGTTAAGGTCAGCGCCGTCAACACGGTCTCCATGCACGGCAAGTACCACAAGGTGGGCCGTTACGAAGGCCGCCGGGCGGACTGGAAGAAGGCGATAATCACCGTCAAGCAGGGTCAGAAGATAGACGTCACCGACCTGCCCAAATAAGCCGAGAGGGAAAATTATGCCATTGAAGACATTCAGACCTTATACCCCGTCGCGCAGGACGATCACGATAAGCGACTACTCCGACATCACCAAGACCGAGCCGGAGAAGAACCTTACCGTCGGCATGCGCAAGAAGGGCGGCCGGAACAATACCGGCCGGATCATGGTCCGCCACCAGGGCGGCGGCCATAAGCGGAGCTTCCGCACCGTCGATTTCAAGCGCGAGAAGTTCGGCGTGCCCGCCCGCGTCGCGGCCATAGAGTACGACCCCAACCGCAACGCCCGTATCGCCCTGCTGTTCTACAAGGACGGCGAGAAGCGCTATATCCCGGCCCCCGTGGGCATGGGCGTCGGCGACGAGGTCGTGAGCGGGCCGCAGTCCCCGATCAAGACCGGCAACGCCCTGCCGCTTCACAATATCCCGGACGGCACGTTCATACACGCCATCGAGATGATCCCCGGCCGCGGCGCGCAGTTCGTGCGCTCCGCCGGCACGCAGGCGCAGCTGATGGCCAAGGAGGGCGACTACGCCCTCATCAAGATGCCCTCCGGCGAGCTGCGCAAGGTGCTCCGGAATTGCCTGGCCACCGTCGGCCAGGTCGGCAACATAGAGCACAACACGATAACCGTCGGAAAGGCCGGCCGCAAGCGCCACCTGGGCATACGCCCGACCGTGCGCGGCGGAGCGATGAACGCGACGGACCATCCGCTGGGCGGCGGCCGCGGCCGCTCCAAGGGCAACAACGTGCCCCGCTCGCCGTGGAACCAGCCTTCCCGCGGCTTCAAGACCCGGACCAAGTCCAAGATCTGGGGATGGATGATAGTGCAGGACAGGCGCAAGTCCAAGACCGAGATCTAATAGCAAGGAGAATCTGAAATGAGCAGATCGTCAAAAAAAGGTCCGTACGTCGACCAGAAGCTCCTGGAGAAAGTCCAGAAGATGGCCCAGTCCGGCGAGAAAAAGCCGATCAAGACCTGGGCCAGGGCCTGCACCATCCCCCCGGAGTTCGTGGGTCACAATTTCATGGTGCACAACGGCAGGAAGTTCCTGCCCGTCTACGTGACGGAGCGCATGGTCGGCCACAAGCTGGGCGAATTCTCTTTCACCCGCATCTTCAAAGGCCACGGTTCCGCGCATACCAAGGAAGCGACGGCCCTCACCTGAGGACGGCTCCCTTAGACAGGCTCTATAACGGAGAAAAATATGGACGCAAAGTGCTACGTAAAATACCAGAGGTACGGCCGCCGCAAGGTGGGCCAGGTCATCGACCAGATAAGGGGCAAGTCCCTCTACGAGGCCGAGCAGATACTCAATAACCTGCCGATGCGCTGCACCGAGGTGCTGCATAAGGCGGTAAAGTCGGCCGGGGCCAACCTGTCCGTCAAGCTCGGCCGCAAGGTCGACCTTAAGGCCGTCTGGGTCAAAGAGGCTTTCGCCAACCAGGGCCCGACGAAGTTCCTGCGCAGGATGCAGCCCGGACCGCAGGGCCGCGCGATGCCGTTCAAGCGCAAGATGTGCCACATAACGATGACCGTAAGCGACAGCAAGGAGGCGAGCAGGTAAGCGCCCGCGCTTCACCTGTCACACATTATGGGTCAAAAGATCAATCCTAGGGGTTTAAGGCTGGGCTACATCCAGGACTGGCAGTCCAGGTGGTTCGCGCCCAAGAACATGCCGGAGCTCATCGGCGAGGACTTCGAGATACGCAATCTGGTGCGTAACCGCTTTCACCTGGCCTCCGTGTCCTGGGTGGACATAGAGCGCGCCGGCTCCTACCTTAAGCTCACCATCCACACCGCCCGTCCCGGGGTCGTCATCGGGCGCCGCGGCGCGGACATAGAGAGCCTCAAGAACGACGTGGAGAAGATCACCGGCCGCAAGGTGTTCATCAACGTCGCCGAGATCAAGATCCCGGAGATGGACCCCAGGCTGGTAGGCCAGTCCATCGCCCAGCAGCTCGAGAAGCGCGTCTCCTACAAGAAGGCGATCAAGCGCTCCATGGAGCGCACGCTGGCCTCGGGCGCCAAGGGCGTCAAGATCATGGTCGGCGGCCGCCTCGGCGGCTCCGAGATCGCGCGCCGCGAGTGGTTCCGCAAGGGCCGCGTGCCGCTGCAGACCCTCTCGGCCGACATAGACTACGGCCTCACCGAGGCCCACACCTCGATGGGCAAGATCGGCATCAAGGTGTGGATCTTCAAGAAACTTTTCTTCGCCAAGACCCCCAAGGACCTGATGGAGCAGCTCAAGAAGCTGGAAGCCGACACGGTGGTCCAGCGCGACCCGCAGGCGCCCGAAGAGGCTAAAGGAGCTTAATATGCTGATGCCCAAGCGCGTCAAGTACCGCAAGACCCATTCCGCCCCCCGGATCAAGGGCAAGACCAAGGGCGGCGCCACGCTGCACCTCGGAGACTACGGGATGAAAGCACTGGAGCCCAAGTGGATAACGGCCCGCCAGATAGAGGCGTGCCGCGTCACCATCAGCCGCTTCATGAAGAAGAAGGGCAAGCTCTGGATCCGCATCTTCCCCGACAAGGCCGTCACCAAGCACCCCGCCGAGACCCGCATGGGTAAGGGCAAGGGCGCCCCGGACCACTGGGTGGCCGTGGTGAAGCCCGGCAGGATAATGTTCGAGCTCGAGGGCCTGGACCTCGCCACCGCGAAGGAAGCAATGGAGCGCGCGTCCGCCAAGCTGCCGATACGCACCAAGTTCATCGCCAGGGAAAACTAATTCCGGAGAACAAACATGAAAAGCAAGGACAGGGAAAACCTCAGGAACATGGCCCCGGAAGAGCTGGCGACACAGCTCCGGGACCTGGACAAGAAGCTGTTCCAGCTGAAGTTCAAGCGGACCACCGCCCCGCTCGAGAACCCGCTGGAGCTCCGCGCGCTGCGCCGCAAGGCCGCGGTGATACGGACCTTCCTCGGACAGAAAGAGGCGGCTAAAAAGCTTTCGGAGGCTGCGAAGAAATGACCGAAAATACCGATACCAGGAACAGAAGAAAGTCCATCCGCGGCGTGGTAGTCTCGGACAGGATGGAGAAGACCCGCGTGATCAGCGTGGAACGCGTCTTCAGGCACGCCACCTACGGGAAGACGGTCCGCCGCTCTTCCAAGTTCTACGCCCACGACGAGGCGAACGAATCCAAGTCGGGCGACCTGGTCGAGATCGTCAGCACCAGGCCGATGTCGCGCCTGAAGCGCTGGCGCGTGGCCCGCATCCTTCAGAAGGCCGCCCAGTAAGCGGCACGGGAGAATAAGGCATGATACAGCTAAGATCCATCCTTAACGTGGCCGACAACTCCGGGGCCCGGAAGCTTCAGTGCTTCAAGGTACTCGGCGGCAGCACCAGGCGTTACGCCTTCATCGGCGACATCGTGGTCTGCTCCGTGAGGGACGCCATTCCGCACGGGGCGATAAAGAAAGGCGAGGTCGTCAAGGCCGTCGTCGTCAGGACGCGCAAGGAGTCCCGCCGCAAGGACGGCTCCTACATACGCTTCGACGACAACGCGGTCTGCGTCATCGACGAGAACGGGGAGCCCAAAGGTACCCGCGTGTTCGGCCCCGTGGCCAGGGAGCTGCGCGGAAGGAACTTCCTCAAGATAGTCTCGCTGGCCCCCGAAGTGATCTGAGGAGCGATTTAAACTATGAAACTCAAAAAGAAAGACATGGTCGTGGTCCTGTCCGGACGGGACAAGGGCAAGAAGGGCGAGATCAAGGAGATCAACCCCGGCAAGGGCATGGTCACCGTGACCGGGATCAACATGGTCTCCAAGCACGCCAAGCCCTCCAAGAGCAAGCCGGGCGGCATACACAAGATCGAGGCGCCGATGCCGGCCTCCAAGGTGCAGCTGCTCTGCTCCAAGTGCGGCAAGCCGTCCAGGCCCAAGATCACCGTCGCCCAGAGCGGCGACAAGCTGCGCGCCTGCAGGAAATGCGGCGAAGCGATAATATAAGGGGTACCGCAGGATGAACAAGGAAAACAAGAACGAGAAGGGCGGCCAGGCCGTCCCCAAGGATTATAAACCCAGGCTCCGGACCGCCTACAACAGCACGGTGGCCCCGGCCCTGGTCAAACAGCTCGGCCTTCCCTCCACGATGGCCGCGCCCAGGCTGACCAAGATCGTCATCAACATGGGAGTCACCGAGGCCAAGGAGAACGCGCAGGCCATCGACCAGGCCAAGGAAGACCTGGCCCTGATAGCCGGCCAGGCTCCGCAGGTCCGCAAGGCCAAGAAGTCGATCTCTAACTTCAAGCTGCGCGAGGGCATGCCGATAGGCGTGCGCGTGACGCTGCGCGGAGCCCGCATGTACGAGTTCCTCGACCGCTTCGTCTCGATAGCGGTCCCGCGTATCCGCGACTTCCAGGGCTTCGACCCCAGGATCTTCGACGGCCGCGGCAATATGAACATCGGCCTCAAGGAACACCACATCTTCCCCGAGATCAGCATGGAGAAGTCCCCGAAGGCCCGCGGCATGAACATAACCTTCGTGACCACCGCCGGCGAGGACGCCCGCGGCAAGGCGCTGCTCGAGAACATGGGCATGCCTTTCAGGAAGCCCAAAGAGCAGAAGGCTTAAGGCTTAAGGAGAAAAGGACTTTATGGCTACATACGCTTGGATGGCTAAGATGCGCAAGCCGCAGAAGTTTTCCACCCGGTTCCGCAACCGCTGCCAGGTCTGCGGCAGGCCGCGCGCCTACTACCGCGACTTCGGCCTCTGCCGTATCTGCCTGCGGAAGATGGCCCACGAGGGTCTTATCCCGGGCTTGAGGAAGTCGAGCTGGTAAAGCGGACGGAATAATTTACAAGAGGTGAAACATGGATCCTATATCCGACATGCTCAGCACTATGCGGAACGCGGTAGCCAAGAAGAAGGAGCGCGTTGACGTGCCCTTCTCCGGCGTCAAGATGAACATAGCCAAGGTCCTCAAGGACGAGGGCTTCGTTTCCGGCTACAAGATGATGAAGAACGAGTCCGCGAAGGTCCCCGACAAGAGGGGCTTCATCCGGATAACGCTGAAGTACACGCAGGACAAGCGCCCGGTGATCACCGGCCTCAAGCGCGTCTCCAGGCCCGGCCTGCGCGTCTACCGGCCTTACGACGAGATACCGCGCGTGCGCGCGGCTTTCGGCGTGACGATACTTTCGACCTCCCGCGGCCTGCTTACCGATTCCGAGGCCCGCAAGCAGAAGGTCGGCGGCGAAGTGCTGTGCCAGGTCTGGTGACCGGGCGAGCGAGAACCTGATTTAAAAGGGGAAAGACATGAGCAGAATTGGAAAAAAACCGATAGCCCTGCCGGATAAGGTCAAGGCGAAGATCGACAACAGGACCGTCCTGGTGGAAGGCCCGCTCGGCAAGCTGTCGTACTCGCTGCCCGAGGGCATCAACGCCGAAGTCAAGGATTCCACGCTCACGGTGAGCGTCGCCCAGGGCGCCTCCGGAAAGGCCGCGCTCTTCGGCACCGCCAGGGCCAGGCTCAACAGCATGGTCTCCGGCGTCGCGACCGGTTTCAGCAAGGTGCTCGAGATAAACGGCGTAGGCTTCAAGGGAGCCGTCGAGGGCAACCGCGTTTCCATGCAGCTGGGCTTCTCCCACCCCGTGGTGTTCGATATACCCCAGGGCGTCAAGATGAGCTTCGACCCCAAGCAGACGGTGCTGACCATCTCCGGCTTCGACAAGGAGATCGTAGGCAATATCGCCGCCCAGATCAGGCGCGTCAAGAAAACCGAGCCTTACAAAGGCACCGGCATCAAGTACCAGGGCGAACACGTCATCCGCAAGGCCGGCAAGACCGCCGCGGGCGCCGGCGCCAAGAAATAAACCAAGGACGACACTATGATAAGCAAACAGGAAAAATACCAGATACGCAGCGTGAGGACCCGCCGCAAGCTCCTGGAGCGCGACGTGATAAGGCCGCGCCTGAGCGTCTTCCGCAGCACGCATTACATCTACGCCCAGGTGATCGACGACGCGCAGGGCAAGACGGTCGCCGCCGCCTCCAGCTCGGAAAAAGAGCTTAAGGCGAAGGGCAAGAACCTCGAGACGGCCAAGGCCGTCGGGGCTCTCGTCGCCAAGCGCGCCCTGGACAAGGGCGTCAAGGAAGTCTGCTTCGACCGGGGCGGCAGGATATATCACGGCCGCATCAAGGCCCTCGCCGACGCCGCCCGCGAAGCCGGGCTGAAATTCTGACACCTGGAGATAACATGATCCTTAAGAACGCCAAGAAGATGAAGGAAGACAAGGAGATCACCGCCGACTCCAAGCTCAATAAGACCGAAGTCGAGAGCCTGGAGCTGGACGTCCCGAAATTCGAGGAGCGGACGGCCGTGGTCGCGATCAACCGCGTCACCAAGGTCGTCAAGGGCGGCAAGCGCTTCTCCTTCAACGCCCTCGTCGTGGTCGGCGACAACAACGGCGGCGTCGGCGCCTCCGTCGGAAAGTCCAACGAGGTGCAGGGCGCCATACAGAAGGCGACCGCCGGCGCCCGCAAGGAAATAATCCATTTCCCTATCAAGGACATGAGCATCCCGCACGAGGTCGAAGGCCGCTTCGGCGCCGGGCACGTCTGGATGAAGCCGGCCGTCAAGGGTACCGGTCTCATAGCCGGCGGCGGCGTCCGCGCCGTGCTCGAGGTCTGCGGCATCAAGAACATACTTACCAAGAACCTGGGCTCGCGCAACGCGTTCAACACCGTGTACGCGACCCTGGACGCCCTCTCCCGGCTCAGGAGCCGCGAAGAGGTCGCCAGGCTCAGGGGGGAGAAATAACATGGCTCTGCACAACCTGAAACCCAAACCGGGCTCGACCCACAAGAAGAAGCGCCTCGGTACCGGCCAGGGCTCCGGCCACGGCCAGACTTCCACGAAGGGCCAGAAGGGCCAGAACTCCACCGCCGGCGGCTCCAAGCCCCACGGCTTCGAGGGCGGCCAGACGCCCCTGCTGAGGCGCATCCCCAAGATGGGCTTCAATAACGTCAAGTTCCGCACCGAGTACGCCTGGGTCAACATCTCCTCGCTGGAGAAGTGCTTCGAGACCGGCGCCGAGGTGAATCCCGAGTCTCTCAGGAAGACCGGCCTGGTGAGGACCTCTTTGCCCGTAAAGGTGCTCGGTGACGGCGAGCTGAAGAAGAAGCTCAGCGTCACCGCCCACTCCTTCTCCAAATCCGCGAAAGAGAAGATCGAGAAGGCGGGCGGTAAGGCCGTTCTGATAGAAGCCAAGGCCTGAAGCCGTCCCTCGCCCGTCGCCCGGACCCGCGTTCCGGGCGGCGGGAGATTTTTTGAAAGCGGATATCCCCGGCGGGCCGCCCGCCTCCGCGCTACGGAGATGACGAATGCAGCAGATAACCGATATATTCAAGATCGAAGACCTTAAACGCCGCATAATTTTCGTCGTCCTGGCCCTGGCCGCCTACCGGCTGGGCGCCGTCATCCCGATACCCGGGATCAATACCGCGGCCCTTCAGGCGCTTTTCGAGGCCAACAAGGGCAGCCTGCTCGGCTTCCTCGATATTTTCTCCGGCGGCGCGCTGGGCCGCTTTTCCATCCTGTCCATGGGCGTGATGCCCTACATCAACGCCTCCATCATCATGAGCCTGGTGCAGGGCGCGCACGTATTCCCGCTGCTGGACCGGTTGCAGAAAGAGGGCGAGAGCGGCCGCAAGAAAATAACGCAGATAACCCGCGTCTTCACCCTTTTCCTGGCCGCCTTCCAGTCGCTGGGCCTGACCCTGGCCCTCAATAATATCCCGACCCCCGGCAATATCCCGGTCATCCCCAACCCTACCGCGGCTTTCTACTTCGTGACCGTGCTCACGCTGACCGCCGGAACCATCTTCGTTATGTGGCTGGGCGAACAGATCACCGAGCGCGGCATAGGCAACGGCATCTCGCTGATAATATTCGCCGGTATAGTCGAAGGCCTTCCCTCCGCCATAAAGAACATGATCTCGCTGGTGCAGGCCGAGGAAATGAGCCTGCTGACGGCTATACTGATACTCGCCATGGTCGCGGTGGTTACCGCGCTCGTGGTCTGGGTACAGACGGCGCAGCGCAAGATCCCCATCCAGTACGCCCAGCGACAGGTGGGCCGCAAGATGTACGGCGGCAGCACCGCTTTCCTGCCGCTGAAAGTGGACCAGAGCGGCGTGATCGCGGTCATCTTCGCGGTTTCGCTGCTGAGCGTTCCCTACACCATAGTCAGCTTCAACCCGCAGGCCCCCTGGGCGGCCAAGGTCATGTCGCTGATGAGCCACACCAGCCTCTGGTACCAGCTCGCCTACGTGGCGCTGATAATCTTCTTCTGCTACTTCTATAACTCCGTCAGCATCAACCCCAAGGACCTGGCCGAGAACATGAAGAAATGGGGCGGTTTCATCCCGGGCATACGCCCCGGAGAGCCGACCGCCCAGCACATAGAGTGGGTCCTCAACCGCATTACCCTGGGCGGCGCCCTGTTCGTTGCGGCCATAGCGGTGCTGCCCGACTACCTGCGCGCGAAATTCAACGTGCCGTTCTATTTCGGCGGCACCTCGCTGCTGATCGTCGTCGGCGTCGCGTTGGACACGATAGCGCAGATGGAGGCCCACCTTCTTATGCGCAATTACGAGGGCTTCTACAAGAATTCCAAGATAAAGGGCCGCTGGTTCAACGTAGGGGGCTAAAACGATGAACGTAATACTCCTCGGTTTCCCGGGTTCCGGGAAAGGCACTCAGGCCAAAGTCGTCGC
This sequence comes from Elusimicrobiota bacterium, assembly GCA_003500765.1. Taxonomy (GTDB): domain Bacteria; phylum Elusimicrobiota; class Elusimicrobia; order Elusimicrobiales; family UBA9959; genus UBA2231. The sequence continues at coordinate 9,415 of DNQL01000165.1, forward strand.
GGAGAAGCTGGGCATGCTCCATTTTTCCACCGGCGACATCTTCCGAGAGGAGATAGCCAAGAAGACCCCGCTGGGCGAGAAAGTCCAGTCGTATCTCGCCTCCGGCCGCCTGGTGCCCGACGAAGTGGTCATAGAGGTCATTAAGTCGCGCGTCGCCGGCGCTAACAAGGGACTGATGTTCGACGGATTTCCCCGGACGGTCGAGCAGGCGCAGGCCCTGGACGATTTTTTCGACGCCCGCGGCGAGAAGATAGACGCCGTCGTCTTCCTGGCCGTTCCCGAGCAGGAAGTGGTCAGCAGGCTGACCTCGCGGCGCACCTGCTCCAAGTGCGGCAAGATATACAATCTCAGCAGCAATCCGCCCGCGGCCGAGGGCAAATGCGACGACTGCGGCTCCGCGCTGACCGAGCGCGAGGACGACAAGCCGGAAGTGGTAGCCAAAAGGCTGATGGTCTACAAGGACCTGACCGAGCCCCTGATCTCTTATTACCGCGGCAACGGCGTGTTCCTGGAAGTGCCGGGGGCCCTCGAGCCCGCCGCGGTCACCGAAGGCCTCCTCGCGGCGCTGGCCGGCAAAGCGGCCTGAAGGCTGCCCGGATGGTAGAGATAAAATCGCCCGGCGAGCTCGAGAAAATGAGGAAGGCGTCGGCAATAGTGGCCGGGGTCCTGGTTCTTTTGAAAGACATGGTCAGGCCGGGCGTCTCCACCGGCGAACTGAACGCTTTCGCCGAGAAAGAGATACGCGCGAGGGGAGGGGAGCCCGCTTTCCTGGGCTACCGCGGCTACCCGGCCACGCTCTGCGTCTCCATCAACGAAGAGGTTGTGCACGGCATACCCTCCCCGTCGAGAAAGATAGCGGACGGGGACGTGGTCAGCCTCGACCTCGGATGCGTCTGGAAGGATTATTACGGCGACGCCGCGCTGACCGTGGCGGCCGGGAAGATCTCTAAAGAAGCGGCCAGGCTGATGACCGTGACCGAGCAGAGCCTCTCCGAGGCGCTGGCGCAGGTCAGGGACGGGGCCCGGCTGGGCGACGTCTGCCACGCGGTGGAGCGATGCGCCTGCGCGGCCGGTTATTCCGTGGTGCGGGAGTTCACGGGCCACGGTATCGGCCGCAGGCTGCACGAAGACCCGTCCATCCCCAACTATGGGCGGCCGGGCTCCGGGATAACGCTCAGGGAAGGAATGACCCTGGCCATAGAGCCGATGATCTGCGCGGGCGGGCCGGGGGTCGAAGTTAAGGCCGACGGATGGACCGCGGTTACCCGGGACGGATCGCTTGCGGCGCATTTCGAGCACACGGTATGCGTAAAACAGGGAGGCTGTGAGATTCTGAGTTCGGGGCCTGCCGGGACAGCCTGGGCCCTTATTTAGTATAATATAAAAGATATGCCGGATAACCAGAAAATAGAATTGGAAGGCGTCGTAAAAGAGTCCCTTCCCAACGCCACTTTCAGGGTGGAGATAGCGCCCGGGAAAGTGATACTCGGATTCATTTCCGGGAAGATGCGCATCCACCACATAAAAATTCTTCCCGGCGACAAGGTGAAGCTGGAGCTTTCGCCTTACGACCTGACCAAGGGCCGGATAGTTTACAGGGAAAAATAACGGTTTTTAGAGAGGTATACGATGAAAGTAAGAGCGAGCGTAAAACCGATCTGCATCAAATGCAAGGTCATCAAGCGCAAGGGCGTGGTGCGCGTAATCTGCACCGACCCCCGCCACAAGCAGAGGCAGGGTTAATATAGCGCGTGGCGCAAACCGGGGGCATCAGCCCGACGGCCGGCGCTTAGCGGTTTAAGCAAAGAACCAAGGAGAAGTTATGGCACGAATAGCTGGAATAGATCTGCCGAGGGAAAAGAGGGTCGACATCGCCCTCGCCTATGTTTACGGTATAGGCCGCCCCATGGCGAAGAAAATACTCGAGTCCTTCAAGGGACAGATAGACCCGACCACCAGGGTGAAGAACCTCACCGAAGACCAGGTCGGCATGCTGAACTCTTACATTTCCAAGGAATACAAGGTCGAGGGCGAGCTGCGCCGCGAAGTCAACGCCAACATCAAGCGTTTCGTGGAGATCAACAGCTACAAGGGCTACCGCCACCGCCGCAACCTTCCCGTGCGCGGTCAGCCCACCAAGACCAACGGCAGGACCCGCCGCGGCCGCCGCAAGACCGTCGGCTCGGCCTCCAAGG
>DNQL01000005.1:0-4454 GCA_003500765.1 Elusimicrobiota bacterium
GGCGCCGGCATAGACGATGATCTGCAGATAGCCCGCCAGTTCGGCGCCCAGCAGTATGTACAAGCCTGAGGTAGCCAGCAGGGTAAAGAGCAGCGAAAGCGCGCAGTATAACGGCCTGCGGAGCAGGACGGTGCCCGCGGCGCCGGCGAGTATGGCGCCAGAGATCAGGTAGAAAGCGGCGTTGAGCAGGAAGGGCTTCATTTCTTTTTCCCCCCGCCCTTCCGGTCCCATTCATTGTGCAGCCGGTTGGAGGCCCCGAGCTTCGAAGGCTCGCCGGGAAGGTTGCGCAGAAGATCCCTTTTCGTCATGAACAGCTCGTCGCGGGTCAGCGCGCCGCCGGGTATATCCCCCGTGTCCATCGCTATGGCATCCTCCGGGCAGGCCTCCACGCACATGCCGCACATCACGCACCTGGAGAGGTCTATGTCGAAGCCGACCGGGTATTTCTCGACCGGGTTGCCGTCGGTATATTCGCCGGCGGTTATGTCGATACAGTAGGCAGGGCAGGCGGTCTGGCACATATAGCAGGCCACGCATTTGGGCGTGCCGTCGGCGCGGACCTTGAGACGGTGGCGCGTGCGCAGCCGCGCGTTGCCGGGCAGCGGGATGCGCTCTTCTGGATAGCTGACGGTCACTATGTTGGACGGCTTAAAGAGATTGCGGAAGAAATGCTTCAGCGTGACCAGCATGCCGGCGGCCACCTCGGTTACATAGAGGCGCTCGAGGAGCGTCAGGCGGCGGTTGTCGACTTTCTTTATCCTTATCATCCGAGCCACCATATAGCGACGCCCGTCGCGAGTATATTGAGCAGGGCCAGCGGCAGCAGCCCCTTCCAGCACAGCGTCATCACCTGGTCGAACCGGAACCGCGGCACCGTCCAGCGTATTACCAGCAGCAGCCAGCTGAAAAAGACGGTCTTTACCGTTATGCTGCCGACCTGCAGCAGGACCACCAGGTAATGGTTGAGCGGCAGCTCCGCCCCCCACGGGAAGACGAAGCCCGAAGCCTGGAGATAAGGCACCTGCCAGCCGCCGAAGAAGAGCGTCGCGGCCAGCATAGAGATGACTATCATCTCGACGAACTCGGAGAACATGAACGAGGCGAAGCGCATCGAGCTGTATTCCAGGAAATAGCCTATGATCTCGCTCTCGCCCTCGACCACGTCGAAGGGCGTGCGCTTGTTCTCGGCCTGCGCGGCGGCCAGGAACAGCAGGAAGGCGAAGGGCTGGTAGACTATGCCCCAGGCGGGAAGCCAGCCGAAAAGCAGCCCGCCCTGCGCCTGCACTATGTCCTGCAGGCTGGCCGTGCCGTAGACCATCAGGACGCCGACCAGCGTCAGGCCCAGCGCCACCTCGTAGGAGATCATCTGGGCCGCGGCGCGCAGCGAGCCCAGCAGCGCGAAGTTGTTGCGCGAGGCCCAGCCGGAGAGGAAGGCGCCGTAGATGGCCAGCGAGGAGACGGCGAGGATGAAGAGTATGCCCAGGTTGAAGTCGGCTATCTGCAGGTTTATCCGCAGGCCGGCTATGTCTATGTAGTTGCCGAAAGGCAGGGCGGCGAAGAGGAGCAGCACGGGGAACAGGGCGAAAAGAGGCGCCAGCGTGAACAAAACCTTGTCCCCCCACCGCGGGACGAAGTCCTCTTTGAATATGAGCTTGAGGCCGTCGGCGGCCGGGTGGAACAGTCCGCCCAGAGCGAAACCGAAAACCGAGGCGCGGTTGGGCCCGACACGGTCCTGCATCAGCGCGCTGACCTTGCGCTCGGCCAGCGTTAGCAGGGCCGCGAAGCCCATGACGGCGCCGAAGACCACGCAGACCTTTAGGAAAGAAACGCCGAGAAAGACCAGCAGGTCCGCGTTGAGAAGTATGAAATCGGGTATAGGCAGCGTCATTTAAGGTAGAACTCCGCCTTATCGTCGGCCAGCGGCGCGTCCGTCAGCGCCGGTATCTTCGCCTTGAGCCTCTCCAGCACGGCCGCGCGGGTCTCCAGCCTTATCGGCGCGCCCAGCATGGACGAGATCCTGTCGGCGGCCTGCCAGACCGGCATCACGCCCTCGGGGGCCTTTACTGCCGCATGGGCGCGGCGCAGTCGGCCGGCATAGTTTATGAAGAGGCAGTCGGATTCGAAGTGCGAGGCGGCGGGCAGCACGCAGGCGCGGCCCGGCGCCGGCTCGTCCGAGAAGGAGAACACGGACGAAGCGATGTCCGTCCTGGCTGCCGCCAGGGCGGCTTTGACTTCCTCGTTGCGGCCAAGTATGAACTTCACCTCGCCGGAGGCGAGCTTTTCGCTGAACTGCTCCCGGGTATAGCCGCCGTAGGCCGCGTGGATGAGCGCCAGGCCGCGGGAGTTGGGCGAATGGTCGGTGTTCATCAGTATGCCGTCCCTTATCCCGGGCTCGGTGACGAAGTGCAGGCAGAAGTTGGTGGTGCGTAAGGCCGCGGCCAGCTCGGCCAGGGCCAGGTTGTCCTCGAGCGACATGAAAGGCGAGCCGAATATGGCTACCTGCTCCGGCTTGAGCTTTCCCAGCCTCGAGGCGGCGAAGCGCAGGCCGGCGGCGGGCTTGAGGTTGCCCTCCTCGCAGAAGGCCGCGGCGGGGCGGCCCGGGGCGCGCAGCGACTTGTATGTCATGCGGCCCTCGTCGCAGAGCCAGGCCGGGAAGCCCTCCTCCGGACGCGGCATCAGGCGGTAAACGATATTGTCCTTGTGATGCACCTCGATCGGGCAGCCCGTGGCGCAGCCCGCGCATACCGACGGGGTGCGCTCAAGGAACCAGACGCGCTGCCTGAACCGGAAATCGGCCGAGGTGAAGGCGCCGACGGGGCAGATATCGGCTATGTTGAGCGAATAATCGTTGTCCAGCCGCGCTCCCGGCTTGAGGTCGATATAAGAATGGTCGCCGCGCTCCCTGACGCAGAGTTCCTCGGTTTTGGTCACTTCCTCGCAGAAGCGCACGCACCGGGTGCAGAGTATGCAGCGCTCATTGTCCAGGACCAAGTACTTCCCTATGTCGCGGCGCTTGTGGCGGCGCTGCTTGTCGGACTGAATGAAGCGGCTTTTATGGAGTCCGTGCTCCATGTAATAGTCCTGGAGGCCGCATTCGCCGGCCTGGTCGCAGATGGGGCAGTCTAGCGGGTGGTTTATGAGCAGGAACTCCATCACGTCGCGGCGCGCGGCGCGCACTTTTTCGCTGGAGGTCAGCACTGACATTCCTTCGGCGCAGGGAGTGGAGCAGGCGGTTACGAGTTTCGGCGCGCCTTCTATCTCCACCAGGCAGATGCGGCAGTTGCCGGCGACGCTGAGCGACGGGTGATAACAATAGCGGGGTATGAGGATGCCCATGGCCTGGGCGGCCTCGAGTATCGAGGTCCCCGGCTTCACTTCGGTCTCTTTCCCGTCTATTTTCAGTTTCATCGGGAGGCCCCCATCCGGCAGGTATTGCCGGCGGCGTGGGCGTCGAACTCGTCGCGGAATTTGGCTATAAAGCTTATGACGGGCATGGCCAGGGCGTCGGCCAGCGGGCAGATGGTGCGCCCCATCATGTTGTTGGAGATGGAGAGCAGCAGGTCGGCGTCGCCGGGCCTGGCTCCACCTTCTTCGAAACGGCGCAGGACCTTCTCGGTCCAGCCGCTGCCTTCGCGGCACGGAGTGCACTGGCCGCAGGATTCGTGATGGTAGAATTTCGCCAGGACCAGCAGGGCGTCCACCATGCAGGTGCCTTCGGCGATGACGATTATCCCCCCCGAGCCCAGCATGGAGCCGGCGGCGGCCAGCGATTCATAGTCGAGCTTCGCGTTCATCGCCTCTTCGGCCGTGAGAACGGGCGTGGACGAGCCGCCGGGGATGACTGCTTTTAGCTTTTTGCCGTCGGCCATCCCGCCGGCGTATTCTTCGAGGAAAGCTTTAAAAGGGATGCCGAGCTCGGCCTCGTAGACGCCGGGTTTTTTCACCGGGCCGCTTATCGAGAAAAGCTTTGTGCCGGCGCTCTTTGGCGTGCCGATGGAGGCGTACCATGCCCCGCCCTTCTCGATGATGGCGGGCACGGCGGCCAGGGTTTCGACATTGTTGATGACCGTGGGGCAGCCGAAGAGGCCCTCTATGGCGGGGAAAGGGGGTTTGAGTCTCGGCTGGCCGCGGCGGCCCTCGATGGATTCGAGCAGGGCGGTCTCTTCGCCGCAGATATAGGCGCCGGCGCCCTTATGCACGTGCAGGTCGAAACTGAAATCGGAGCCGAAGAGCCGATCGCCCAGGAAACCGGCCACTTTGGCCTCTCCTATGCATTTTTCCAGCAGCGCCGCCTCGCGGGCGAATTCGCCGCGTACATAGATATAGCCCGTCTTAGCGCCGATGGCCCGGCCCGCTATGGCCATGCCCTCGATGAGCAGGTAGGGGTTCATCCGCATCAGCTCGCGGTCCTTGAAAGTGCCCGGCTCGCCCTCGTCGGCGTTGCAGACTACGTA
>DNQL01000005.1:4468-5301 GCA_003500765.1 Elusimicrobiota bacterium
CGCCGCCGCGGCCGCGCAGGCCGGACTTCTTTACCTCGTCTATGATGGCGGCCGGTTCCATGCGGGTGGCTTTTTCGAGCGCGGTCCAGCCGCCGGAGGCCTTGTATCCGTCCAGCGACACCACCTTGTGCTTTAGCAGTATCTGTTCGGCCATTATTTATGCGCCTTCGCCGCCGCCCGCAGGTCGGAGATGAGCTTGTCCAGTTTTTCCACCGTCAGAGTCTCGTGGTAATCGTCGTTGACCATCATGACCGGCGCCGTGCCGCAGGCGCCGAGGCATTCCACCGTTATGAGGGTGAAAAGGCCGTCATGCGTGGTGCCGCCTTCCTCTATGCCGAGACGGCCCTTGAGATATTCCAGCAGCTTGACCGAGCCGGCCAGGTGGCAGGAAAGGTTCCGGCAGACCTGGAGAAGATACTTCCCTCCGGGCTCGCGGCGGAACATGGTGTAGAAGGTCAGTACGCCCTTTACGCGGGCGTAGGATATGCCCAGCAGACCGGCCAGCGCCTGGGCCGCTTCCTCGGGGAAATGGCCCAGCTCGCGCTGCACTTCCTGCATCAGCGGTATCAGCGCGGCGTCCGCTTTCGGGTATCTGGCGACGGTCGCGGCCACCTTGCGGTTGAATTCCTCGGAGAACTTGAACTTTTTCATCGCTCCAGCTCCCCGCCTATCATGTTTATCTGGCCGAAAGTGGAAATGATGTCGGCGATATAGCCGCCCTTGATGAGGCGCCCAAGTCCCGCCGTCAGCGTGAAGCACGGCGGGCGCACGCGCAGGCGCCAGGGCCGGCCGGTGCCGTCGGAGACCAGGTAGAAGCCCAGCTCGCCGTTCCC
>DNQL01000316.1 GCA_003500765.1 Elusimicrobiota bacterium
CCTGGCCGCCCGTCCTGTCGCCGGGTTCCGCGGCGGGAATCCCGCCGGCCCTCCTGGCCGCCGAACCGCTCGACACCTGCCCCAAATTCCGCCTTTTCTCCGAGAGCGCGGCGTATCCGGACTCCGATATCTCCATAAAGGACGTAACCCCCTTCCCCCCCGCCAGCCTGCCTGCTTTCGCCGACGACCTGGACCGGGCCGGCCTGCTGAAGGCGCTGGAGACCAACCTCGCCTACTGGAAGATGAAACCGGACTCTTTTAAGATAGCCGTGGGAAAAGATTCTTTCGCCGCGCCGGCCATGCGCGCGGCCTCGGCCAGGCTGCTGGAGATATTCTCCTCGGGACTTACGCCAGCGGAAGAGCGGGCCGGGCTGGCGGCCGAATTCAGGACATACCGGGCCGTGGCCGACGACGGGTCCAACAACGTCGTCTTCACCGGCTATTATGAGGCTGAGATCCCGGCGACGCGGGCCCCGACGACGACGTCGCGCTACCCGCTCAACCTGCGCCCGGCCGACCTGGTCAAGACCACGCCGGCGATGGGCGTGGACTTCGACTACGGCCATTACGTCGGAGGCGTGATGACGCGCCACCTAGCCTCCGGCGAGATCTACGCCGGCGGACTATCGGGCCAGGGGCTGGAAGCGGCCTGGTCCGCCCACCCGGCCCATATCATGCTGGCCCAGATACAGGGGTCGGGCGTACTGCGCTTTCCCGACGGCGATCACATCAAGATAGGTTTCGACGGCGCCAACGGCCACGCCTTCAAGAGCGTGCAGCGCCTGCTGATGGACTGCGGCGAGATACCGTCGATGAACTTCCAGGATTTCATAGCCTACCTCTCGCGCCAGGAGAACGGGCGCGAGGAGCGGCTGGTGTCGCTAAACCCGCGCTACATCTTTTTCCGCGTCAAGGAGAAGGACGCGCAGCCGCAGGGCGCCATAGGCACGCCGCTGGTGCCGGGGCGCTCGATAGCGGTGGACCCCAAGCCTGTGCCCTACGGGCTGGCCGTCGTCATGCGGACCCGGCGCCCGGTCGCCCAGCCGGACGGCGGGCTCTCTTTCAGGGATTTCACGCGGATGGCCGCCACTCACGACACCGGCTCCGCTATACGCGGGCCGGGCCGGGTGGACATCTTCTGGGGCGGCGGGCCCGTCGCCGAGCGGGAGGCCAGCTCCATGAAGGCCTCCGGCGAACTCTACCTCATACTTCCTAAATAGCGGCAAAGCCGTTTCCTTATATATAAAAGAAAAACCGCCCCGAACGGGACGGTATAAAATAAGGAGCGGGGCCAGACCTGTTAATATAGGCGCCCCGCTCCAAAAATAGTATAGCAGACGGTCCGCGAGTGTCAAGGCCCGAAAAAGGCCTATTTTCCCCGGGCGGACCGGAGAGCTTTGGAGATCTCGTAGAAGGCCACGGCCGCCGCGGCCGAGGCGTTGAGGCTCTCCACCCCGCCGAGCTGCGGTATGGAAATAAGACGGTCGCAATGCTCCTTGGTCTTGAGGTGCAGCCCTTCTCCCTCGGAGCCGATGAGCATCAGGCCCGGAAAAGCGTAGTCCACCTTGTCCAGCGGCTCCCCTTCCATATCAAGGCCGTAAACCCAGACTCCCCGCTCCTTGAGATCTATTATCGTGGAGTTTAGGTTGCCCACCGGCACGATATTGAGCTTCTCCAGGGCGCCGGAGGAGGTTTTCTGCACGGTCGGGGTGATCCCCACGGTACGGCGCTCGGGCAACAGCACCGACGAGACGCCGAAGCAGGCCGCGCTGCGCAGTATAGCGCCCAGGTTCATCGGGTCGGTGATACCGTCCACGCCGGCCCAGAGGAAGCGCTTCGGGTCCCTTTCCAGCGCCAGCGCGTCGGAGGCGGAATAATGGCGCAGCGGCTCCACTTCCAGGACTATGCCCTGGTGGTTGGCGCCAGGAGCGTATTTTTCCAGCACCTTGTTGTCCACGAACTCGACGCGGATACCTTTCTTCCTGGCCAGGTCGGCCGCGGCCGAGCCCTTGCCCTTGCCGCGCGCCGCCATGACGCGGAAGATCTTCCGTCGCCCGCCGTTTATGACCTCTTCGGCCGTATTGGCCCCGTACAAGTATTCGCTCATGAGCAGACCTTCTTCAGCAGCCGGGCGGAAAGGTCCGCCCGGCCAAAGGATGTCCCGACTCCCATCGCGGCGCGCACTTCACAGGACTTGAGAGAGACCTGCTTGAGCCTGCCTACGGCGGCCGAAAGAGGAACGCTGGTGAACTCAGCGCCGTGCACCGCGACCATGCGGCCGAAGCGGCGTGCCGCTATCAGCTCGGCCGCGCCGGAGCCGAAGCCGGTGGCCAGCCAGCGGTCGAAAGGCGTAGGCTCGCCGCCGCGCTGCAGGTGTCCCAGCACCACCACCCGCGCCTCTATGCCGGTGCCCTTCTCTATCATATCGGCTATCCGGTAGGATACGCCGCCAAGCCTTATCGGGTCGGTGGAACCCTCCACCGTCTTGAGCACGGTCATCTCTCCGCCCTCGGGGGCGGCGCCCTCGCTTACCACGACTATGCTGAAATTCTTGCCCCGGCGCTGGCGGTCCTTTATCGCCGCCACCACGTCGGCGGGGCGGTACTTTATCTCGGGCAGCAGTATCACGTCGCCGCCGCCGGCTATGCCGGCGCGCAGGGCTATCCAGCCGGCGTAGCGGCCCATGGTCTCCAGTATAAGCACCCGGTCGTGAGCCTCGGCCGTGGTGTGCAGCCGGTCCACCGCCTCGGTCGCCACCGTGAGCGCAGTATCGAAACCAAAGGTATAATCGGTCGCCGAAAGGTCGTTGTCTATGGTCTTGGGCACGCCCACCACGGGCAGGCCCAGCTTCTGAAAGCGCAGCGCCATGCTCTGCGTGCCGTCTCCGCCTATGGCCACAAGCGCGCCCAGGCCCAGCTTTTTAAAATTGCGTATCGACCGCTCCGTCATGTCGGCCGGCGCCGACGGGGAGCCATAGGGCGGCAGTGTGTAGGAGAAGGGGTTGGCGATATTGCTGGTGCCCAGTATCGTGCCGCCGCGGATGATGATGCCGGAAACGTCCTTGTCGGTCAGCCGCCGGCGCTTGTCCGCCACGAAACCTTTGAACCCGTCGAGGTATCCGTAGACCTCCCAGCCGCGGCGGAGCGCGGACTTGGTCACCGCGCGGATGACGGCGTTGAGGCCGGGGCAGTCCCCGCCGCCGGTAAGTATGCCTATTTTCATCGGGTCACCCCCGTCAGAATATGGTCGGGTAGGCGTGCTCGCGCTCCCGCGATATTATGTAGAGCACTACCGCCAGGATATGGGCCGGCTGGGACAGCCTGGAGTAGTTGTACTCAAGGTGTATCTGGAACCTGTCAGGGGAGCTCGGGTCGAGGAAGACGTAGCCGGCGCGGCGGTCCTGGACGAAAAGGCCGTAATGCTTGCGCAGTCGGCCGCCCTGCACTCCGAAGAAGCGGCAGGCCTTGCTTATTCCGGGCGCGTCGTCGCGCACAGCGAAGACCACCAGGTTATCGGTGTCGACGAACTCCCAACAGCGGCCGTCCTTGTCCGTCTTCTCCACCAGCCTCGCGACCTCCTTGCCGTTGCCGTCGCGCAGCAGGCCATAGGCGTTCTCGGGCGTAACGGTGAAGATCTTGTTGGACTGGTGGTCGAAGATCTCCAGCGCCTCCCTGCGCATGGAACGTTTATAGAGGCCGAAGAGGAACGGCATCAGGAAGACCAGGTCGGGCACGGAAGCGATGAGCCTCCCGCCAGGCAGGCCCAGCATCACATTAGTCAGCGGGTTATCGCCGGGAAGGAGGCCGGCGAAGGCCCATACCAGGTGGAAGAGGATCAGACCGTAGAAACCGACGGCCAGCCAGGCATCGTGCGCGAAATCGTAATAAGCGCCCAGGCTCTGCTTCTGGCGGGTCAGGATGCGGTATTCGACCTCTTTAGTCGAGGCGTGCCTGGAGATCAGGAAAGGGAAGAAGAAGTCCGGCGGCACGTCCGACGGCGGCAGAGCTATCCTGGGGTTCTGGTATTTCGCCGCGCTGGAGCGCGCCAGGGCCGCGCCTATCAGCCAGGCGCCCAGGATGAGACCCGCCAGCCAGACCGGCAGCGGCGAACGGCTTATGTAGGGCGGCTCCTTTGAGCCGGCCGACTCCGAGATGCGCGAGAGCAGGCCGGCGGCGGCCTCGGCCACGTTGGGACCTGCCGGCGGG
>DNQL01000007.1 GCA_003500765.1 Elusimicrobiota bacterium
CGGGAGGCAGGCGAGGGCGCCGGGCCCGGAGGTCGGGAAGCGGCGCAGGCCGAGCAACCTTCCGAAAGCCGGGAGGGCGGCGCCCCAGTCTCCTATTTCAAGCCGGCCACGGACAGGAACCCGTTCTTTACGCCGGAAGACTACGCACGCCTGAGGGCGGAGGAATACCGCCGCAAACAGGAAGCGCGCGACCGCGCCAACGCAGCCCGACAGACCCCGCGCGAGGTGCTGGTCGAGAGCCGGATGAACATCCAGGGCATAGTCGGCACCAACGTCATAATCAACGGCGAGATGTACGCCCGGGGCGACACGGTGATGGGCGCTAAAATAATTTCGATAGGCGCCAATTACATAATCGGCGAGCATAAGGGCCGGCGGTTCAGAAAATATATGCAGTGATGGCCGGCAGGCGGCGCTTAATAAGATATAATTAGACCGGAAAGCATGGCTTCGGAGGCTTTATGAAAGTTATCAGGATCCTGACAGCTGCGGTTCTTTTTCTCCAGACGGTGCTGCTGCCCGCGGCTCCGGCACTGGCGCAGGACGCCGACAGGCAGTTCATGAACGAGCTGCAGGGACCTTCCGAGGACGGGGGCCCCATCCTCCAGCCCGGACAGTCCGCCATGCCCAGGGCCCAGGTCCCCGGCGCACCCATAGAGTCGGCGCAGATAGGCGGCGTGCAGCGCGAGGCGCCGATGTACGAGGAGGCCGAGACCGTCTCGCCGCTGGACCGGAAGATCGGCCCCATACGCCTCAAGGCGGCCCCTCTGTCCACTTTCCTCGACGTGGTTTCCGCCCAGTCCAAGGTCAATTTCATAATCACCGACGGCCTGGAGAAGACCACCATCACCGTCTTCCTGCGAAAGACCACGGTGCGCGAAGCGCTGGAACTCCTGCTGCGGGTCAAAGGCCTCACCTACCAGCGCATCGGCAAGAGCAACACCTACGTCGTCACCAGGCGGGCCGCCGACCAGCCCAACCTGATCACCAAGATCTACACGCTCAACTACATCCCCCTGATCCCGGTCTCTTCCATCTTCAGCGACATAAGCGCCATAACCTCGCAGGACGTCTCCTCCGGCGGCGGGCAGGGCATGGGCCAGCAGGGGCAGCAGGGTCAGCAGGGCGACGGCAAAGAGGATAAGACGGAGAGCTCCATCGCGATCCTGAACATCGTCAACAGCGTGCTTTCCAAGAAATACGGCAAGATGGCCACCGACCCCAGGACCAATTCCCTGGTCATCACCGACATTCCCGAAGTCTTCCCCCAGATCGAGCAGATCATCGCCGAGCTGGACAAGAAAGCGCCCCAGATACTCATCGAGGCCCAGATAGTGGAGATCAACACCGACCGCATGAACGAACTGGGCATCGAGTGGGGCGGCTCGCGCGGCGAAATGGCCTATTTCGCCGGCCCCGCCCGCCTGACCGATTACGGCCTCCGCCCCGGATTCTTCAGCGGCGACCAGTGGAAGTTCTTCTATCCCTCGGCGGAAGCCGAGCTCGTCTCCAGCGCCGAGGAAGGAGGAGAAAGCGGAAGCAGCAGTTCCGGCGCTTCGTCGATAGACCCGGTCTTCTCGACCGGCGCCCAGGGACTTCGCGGCATGTATTACGGCATCTTCAGTCTCGCGCAGCTGCAGGCCATATTCCGTGCCCTCATCTCGCGCGGCGAGGCCCGCTACCTGGGCAAGCCCAAGATAGTGTCCATGAACAACAAGACCGCCATAATCCAGATCTCCAGGGACGCGGCCGTGGGCACTTCCAGCTCCGTCACCTCGGCCGGCGGCGCCGCCGGCGAAGCTTCCACCAGCCTGGAGCGCCGCCGCGTCGGCCTCAACCTGCTGGTGACCCCGCAGGTCAACAAGGAAGGGTTTATCACGATGATAGTGCAGCCCTCCTATTCGGATATAACCCCCTCGGCCATCACCGTCCAGGGCGAGACCGTCTACGATCCCGTCAGCCGCGGCGTGTCCACCATGGTTCGCGTCAAGAACGGCCAGACCGTCGTTATCGGCGGCATGCTGTCCTCCACCGAGACCAAGACGGTCAAGAAGGTCCCGCTGCTCGGCTATATACCGATAGTGGGCTGGCTTTTCACCAGCGTCAGCTCCAGGCGCACCAACACGGACCTGGTGATCTTCCTGACGCCCACCATACTGGTGGACTAAGGGGGGCGGAAGGCGCGGGCGGGGCCGCTCCGCNNGCCCCCGGCCCGGGCCGGTATTTTCAATATGGCAAGAAAGAAACTCGGCGAAATCCTGATCCAGTCCGGCGTCATAAACGAGGAACAGCTCGCCAAGGCGCTGAAATTCCAGATACAGTCCCCTTGCCTCATAGGCGAGGCGCTGGTCAAGCTCCATTACGCCAGCGAGGAGCAGGTGGCCATGGCCCTTTCCAAGCAGCTGGGCAGCCCCTACGCCTCCCGCGAGAACAAGATCCTTAACCCCGAGAAAACCCAGGGGCTGGACAAGATAATCTCCGAGAAGTTCGCCCGCGAAAACGCCGTTATCCCGCTCTTTATCGAGGACAACATCCTGGCGGTGGCCCTGACCGACCCCACGAATATCCTGCTGCTCGACAATATAAAACTGGTCTCCGGCATGGAGATAACGCCGTTCATCTCCACGCGCGAGCAGATACTCAAGGTCATCGACGTTTTCTACGGCGGCCAGGCCGGCGACCTGATCGACAAGGTCATGGAGGGGGGAGAGGGCGATGGCGGCGGCGGGGACGTCGCCGACGCCCTGACGCCCGACGGCAAGCTCGACCTGGACAAGGTCATAGTGGGGGACAGCCGCGGCGCGCAGTCCATCCAGCTGGTCAACGCCATACTCAAGCAGGCCATCGGCGAGCGCACCTCGGACATCCACCTCGAGAAGTTCGACGAGAAGATCTCGCTGCGCTTCCGCATCGACGGCACTCTTTACGAGCGCAGCGCCCCGCCGACCGAGCTCTTCGACGCCATCATATCGCGCTTCAAGATCCTCTCGAAACTCGACATTTCCGAGCGGCGCCTGCCGCAGGACGGAAGCTTCACCATCAAGTTCCAGAGCCGCAACATCGAGAACCGCGTGAGCGTCTGCCCGACGGTGTTCGGCGAAAAGCTGGTGCTCCGCATCATGGACCGGGGCTCCGTGGAGCTCAACATCGAGAAAATTGGTTTCGAGCCGCGCCAGAAGGAGGACTTCCTGAAGGCCGCCGAATCACCTCACGGCCTGATCCTCCTGACCGGGCCCACCGGCTCCGGTAAGACCACCACCCTCAACGCCGTCCTGAACACGGTCAAATCGCCCGAGATAAACATCATGACGCTGGAGGACCCCGTCGAAATCAAGATGGAGGGGGTCAGCCAGGTCCAGATCAAGCCGGCTATCGGCCTCACCTTCGCCTCGGGCCTGCGCTCCTTCCTCCGCCAGGACCCCGACGTCATACTGGTCGGCGAAACCCGCGACAACGAGACGGCCGAAGCCTGCCTCAAGGCGGCTATGACGGGCCACCTGGTGCTCTCCACTCTGCACACCAACAGCGCGCTCGAGGCCGTGCCGCGCCTCATCGACATGGATATCGAGGCATACCTGCTGGCCAGCACCCTGCTGCTGGTGGCGGCCCAGCGCCTGGTACGCGTGCTCTGCGACTGCAAGATCCCCTATAAGCCGCCGCAGGAAGAGCTGGATATGTTCGCCAAAGAGTCCTACCTGAACCCGCTGCCGGACCTCAACCGCCTGATCTTCTACAAGGCCAAGGGCTGTCCGAAATGCTTCGAGATGGGCTACCGCGGCCGCAAGGCCATATACGAGGTCTATTTCATAACCGAGGAGATGAAGCGAATCATCTCCAAGGACGCCGACATCCCCAAGATGAAAGTCGCCGCGGCCAAAGGCGGCGCCTGGGACCTGAGGGCCAGCGGCTGGCGCAAGGTCCTGGCGGGCGTCACCTCCGTGGACGACATGATGTCGGTCACGATGGTGGAGCATTGACGGGCGCGGCGATTGATTCAATAGCCTTTATTTGTTAGAGTTTTTCCGGGTAACCATATGGGCAAGTTCATATACACGGTACAGGACGCCCAGGGCACCGTTACGACCGGCCACCTGGACGCGGAGGACGAGGACCAGGCGGTACAGGCCCTTCAGGGGAAGGGCCTTTTTATATTGTCCATACAGTCCGAGCAGACCAAGTCGGGCGGCCTGCGGCGCCAGGCCTCGACCGGCTCCGTCGCGGGCCGGGACCTGGTATTCTTCGGCGAGCAGATAGCCACTCTGCTGGCCGGCGGCGTGCCGCTGGTGCGCGCCCTCTCCCTTCTTTCCGAGCACGCCGAGAACAAGGCCCTGGGCGCCGTCCTGGGCGCCGTGACGAAGGAAGTCTCCGCGGGCGGCGCTCTTCACAAGGCGCTCGAGAAGCATCCCAAGGTCTTCGACGAGGTCTGGATCTCGCTGGTGCAGGCGGGCGAGGTCTCGGGCCAGCTGCCCGCCGTGCTGCGCCAGATAACGGCCTACTCCGAGGCGCAGGAAGGCATAAAATCCAAGATGATAACGGCCGTCGCCTATCCCGCCGTGCTTTTCACCATGTCGATGGGCGTGCTGGGTTACTTCATCATCTTCATCGTCCCGGTCTTCGCCGGCATCTTCGCGGACTTCAACCTCGAGCTGCCGTTCATAACCAAGATAGTGCTGATGATCTCCCACGCGGTGACCAAGTATTTCATGGTCATGATAGTGGCGGCCGTGGGCGGCGTCCTGGCCTTCCGGGCCTATATCTCCACGCCGGCCGGCCGGCTGACCTGGAACCACGTGGTTTTCAAGATCCCGCTGATAGGCCCGCTGGTCAAGAACATAAACATCGAGCGCCTCCTGACCACCATGTCCACGCTTATCAAGAGCGGCGTCAGTATCCTCAACGCCGTCTCGGTCCTGGAAGGCGCTTTCCGCAAGAACCTTATCTTCCAGAACGCCCTGAAAAAGGCCAAGAGCGAGATAGCCAGCGGACGCTCGATCGCCGAGTCGTTCCGCAAGACCGGCATCTTCCCGGGCATGGTCACCGAGATGATGTGGATGGGCGAAGAGTCGGGCAAACTGCCGGACATCATCCAGGTGCTCTCCAAGTTCTACCAGGAGCAGATCGACCAGTTCCTGCGCCGTTTCTCCGCCATGATAGACCCGATACTGGTCGTCGGCATAGGCGGCATCATCGCCGTCATCGTCATGTCCATCTTCATGCCGATCTTCCAGCTGTCGCAGATAGGCGCCAAATAGGGGGCAAAATGCGGTCCATACGCAAAGGGTTCACGCTCATCGAGCTGATGGTGGTGGTCATAATACTGGGCATCCTCACCTCCATGGGTGTGCCCTACTACCTGAAAACAGTGGAAAGTTCCAAGGCCATGGACGCGGTGGCGGTGGCCCACATGGTGGGGGTGGCCTCCCAGATGATCCTGCTGGACAATCCCACCGCCACTTATACCGGCGGGGCCCTGACGAACACCTGCAACACCACCGTCTGCCCGACCAATCCCAGTTCCGCGCGCAATTCCTGCCACCTGGTCGCCTGCAATTACGTCTCCAAGCAGGATTGGGATTCCATCGCTTACACCATAAGGGCCTGCAACCCCAATACCGGCGCGGGGGGCTCGGGCTGTTCCACCGGGCGCACGGCCTACGCCAACCGCAGGAGCGGCAAGTACACTTCCTGGACCTACTATTTCACCAGCGCGGGGCAATGCGTGAGCTCGCCGACTTCGGGCTCCCTGCGCGCGCCCACCTGCCCCAGTTTCTGACGAGAGATACGGAGAAGAAAGGTGAAGAAAAGACCCGGGGTCACGTTGCTGGAAGTCGCCATAGCCGGCCTCATAACGGCCATGACCACGGCGGCCGTATTTTCCGTGGTCCTTTCCAGTTTCGTCTCTCATGAGCGGGCCGACAAGAGGGAACTGGCCGGGCTGATGATCAAAAGGGCCAAGCAGACCCTCATGAGCTATGTGTCGGCCGTTCCCGGAGAGGCCGAGTATGTACCCGGTTCCCCGGCCGGGCACTGGCCCGCCTCCTCCACTCCGGGCTGGTCGCTGCGCGGCAGCGGTGGCGCTGGCGTGCGCCACGACATATCCTCGCTCATGAACGGCACGGACCTGCAGGAGCCGGGCGTCTCCTGCGCCTGGGGCAGGGCCTGTTATTTCGTTTACTACGTCGTGAACTACGAGTGCGGTATGGGTACGGGCGATACCGCTGCCTGCAAGATGATCAATTTTGAGATGCGCTATGCCAACTAAATACGGGGTCAGCCGCGGCGGGTTCAGCCTGGCGGAGATGATGATAGCCGTCATGATCTCAGGCATGGTGCTGGCCTCGCTGGCCGCCATACACGCCACCAGCACCAACCACATGTTCCAGAATTACCGCCAGAACACGATAAAGAACGGGGCTTCTCTGGCCATGAAGACCATTATGGTCAACCTGGCCGGCTCTACCCGCATCGACCGGCCTACTTTCAACACCGCGGGGGATATACTTGCTATAGCCGAGAACGTGGACCAGCTCACCGGGTGCCACCCGATACGGGCCGGGTCCGTCCGCAGGTGGCATTATTTCTGCCGCTACACCGCCACCAATGCCAACTGCCCCTCCGGAAACTGCCTCATGTACCACACGGGCACAATAACGGCCGGAGGAGGGACCTGCCCCAACGGGCCGGCCTGGACGCCGTCCTACCCGGCCTTCTGCGGGCCCGGCGGGGGAGGGGCAGTGACCCGGCTTACCGATCACATTAATGTCGCCTCCTTCCCTCTTTTTTCCAGGCGCTCGATCGACGGCGTGACCGAGCGCGACAATGTGCGCGCGAGGGTCCGGGTCACCTGGATCCCCTCCGTGGCGCTGAGCCGCTCCGCCAGGCCGGTTGACTCCACCCTGGACTCTACCGGTTCCATACAGCGCAGCGTCTGCAATTCCGGCCTCGCCGGCTGCAGCTGAATCCCGCGCGTCCTTGAAAACCCCGGTCCCCTCTGCTAGACTATAATTATGGGAAAAACAACCCGCCGTACGCCCCTGCGCCTGCGGAGAGGCACGATCCTCCTGCAGACCCTGGTCGTTTCGGTCATCATCTCGATGATCGCCGTCATGGTGATGAAATGGGTGCTGGCGCGTTATACTTTGGCCAGCCGGGTGCAGCGCGCGGCGGTGGCCGAAGCCCGCGCCGACGGCTGCGCGGCCGACATCTCCGCCAATTTTTATTCCGGCAGAGGGCCGACCCCCGGAGCCTGCAACGGGACGAATATGTCCTTTACTAATACCGCGGGGACCGAGCGTACCCTCGTGGTCACCGTAAGAGAATGAAACTCCGTTTCTTTTTTTTGCCGCTCCTTATCTGCTCCCTGAACGTCCCCTCCGCAAGCGCGGCATGGACCCTCAAGGAATCCCCTCATTTCCAGATCTACCACGAGGCCGGCTGGGCGCCCAATTCCATCGCCATAGAGATGGAAAGGCTCTATTCCTCCATGCGGCTGAACCTCTCCATGTTCGCCCCGTGGATGGTGAAAGAGAAGACGAAGGTCTATATACACGCCAATCAGCAGACCTACCTGAAAGGGGAATTCGAGCCCCCGTCCTGGTCCAAAGGGCTCGCTTTCACTTCGAAGAAGACCATAGTGGTCTATGATTCCGGCGACCTGGAGAAGCTGCGGGCCGTCATAGCCCATGAACTTACCCATCTTTATTTCGAGACCTATTTCGCCGAGAAGCTGAAATACCCGCCGCAATGGCTAAACGAAGGCCTGGCCGTCATGATGGAGGACGCCTCCCATTCCGCCGAAGGGGGTCCCTGGACAACGGCGCTCAAGTACATGCCGCGCGAGCGTTTCTTTACAATGCGCTCCTACTTCGCCAGCGAGCTGGCCTCGCTCAACACCGACCAGAAGATAGGGGACTGGTACCTCCAGGCTTTCGGGATAGTAAAGCATCTCTACAGCCCCGCGCAGCGGCTGCAGTTCCGTAATTTCTGCGAGAAGATACGGGAGGGGGCGGAGTTGGAAAAGGCGCTCTGGGAAGTTTACCGGGTGCGGGATACCGACCATTTCGAGAAAAAATGGACGACCTGGCTGGACTTCTACCGCGCGCAGGACAAGCCCGGCTTCGGCCGCCAGCAGCCCAGCGCCAGCTTCAACTTCCAGCCGGTTAAGCTCTCGTCCTTCGGTTTCACTAATTTCGGCGGCGGGAAATAGCGGCGGGCGACCTCTCCCGCAGGTAGGCGCCGGTCTGAGAGGCGCCGGGCGCGGAGGCCTTGTCCACCGGCCCCGCGTAGAGAAGCCTGCCGCCGCCCTCTCCTCCCTCGGGCCCCAGTTCCAGCATCCAGTCGGAAGACGCTATGACGTCGAGGTTGTGCTCGATGACGAGCACCGTATTGCCCTGGTCGGCCAGCCGGTGGAGAACGCGCAGCAGCTTCTCCACGTCGGCGAAGTGAAGGCCGGTGGTGGGCTCGTCGAGTATGTATATGGTGCGGCCGGTTGAGCGGCGGCAGAGCTGTTCTGCCAGTTTCAGACGCTGCGCCTCGCCGCCCGAGAGCGTTGTAGCGCCTTGGCCGAGCTTGAGGTAGCCCAGGCCGACCTCGTCCATGACGGCCAGGATGCGCGAGATCTGCGGGATGTCGGCGAAAAGCGCCGCGGCGTCGGTTATCGAAAGGTCCAGCACTTCCGAGATGCTCTTGTCCCTGTATTTCACCGACAGGGTCTCGTCGTTGAAGCGCCGGCCGGCGCATTCGTCGCACCTGACATAGACGTCGGGCAGGAACTGCATCTGTATCTTTATCGTGCCGTCGCCCTGGCAGGCCTCGCAGCGCCCGCCCTTGACGTTGAACGAGAAGCGGCCGGGCTGATAGCCGCGGCGGCGCGCCTCAGGCAGCCTGGAGAAAAGGTCGCGTATGTGGTTGAACGCCCCGGTATAAGTGGCGGGATTGGACCGCGGCGTGCGGCCGATGGGGCTCTGGTCTACGATGACGGCCTTGTCGAGGTGTTCCGCTCCTTTCATGGCCCGGAAGGCCCCGGGTGTGTCCTTGGATCCGTAGAGCTTTTTGGCCAAAGCCTTGTAGATTATCTCGTAGAGCAGCGTGGACTTGCCCGAGCCCGAGACCCCGCAGATGCTGACGAACAGACCCAGCGGTATCTTAACGTCGATGTTCTTGAGGTTGAACTGGCTGGCGCCGAGGAACTCCAGGTATTTACCGCAGCCCTTGCGGGCGGGGCGTTCAAAGGCCACGGTGCGCTCGCCGCGCATGAAAGCGCCGGTAAGAGAAGTCTTCGACTTTATTATGTCGGCGGGCGTTCCCTGGGCTACTATCTCCCCGCCGCCGGCGCCCGCGCCCGGGCCCAGGTCCACCACGTGGTCGGCGGCGCGGATGACGGCCTCGTCGTGCTCAACGACGATCAGTGTGTTGCCGATATCGCGCAGCGACTTGAGGGTGTTTATGAGCTTGGCGTTGTCGCGCTGGTGCAGGCCTATGGTCGGCTCGTCGAGGACGTAGAGGACGCCGGTAAGGCCCGATCCTATCTGCGTGGCCAGCTGTATGCGCTGCGCCTCGCCGCCCGAGAGGGTCTCGGAGCGGCGGTCGAGCGTGATATAGGAGAGGCCGACATTGTCGAGGAAGCCCAGCCGCGAGTTTGTCTCCTTTAATATCAGGCGCGAGATCTCCTTCTCTTTCTCGGAGAGCTTTAGCTCCCTGAGAAAGGTGATTATGCCGCTTATAGGCAGGGCCGTGGCCTGGGCTATGTTCCTGCCGCCGATGAGCACGCTAAGGCCTTCGGGCTTGAGTCTGGCTCCTTTGCAGACGGGGCAGGTTATTTCGTGCATGAAGCGCCGGTATACCTCTTCCCTGACGAAATCGGACTCGCTCTCGGTGTAGCGGCGGCGGAGATTGGTCGTAACGCCCTCAAACCCCGCCTCCGTGTCTCCTTCCATGACCAGTTTGCGCTGGGCGGCGGTCAGCGATTTCCATGGCTTATCCGAGGGGATGCGGGCCTTGCGGCAGAAATCCTCCAGCATCTCGGCGTAATAGCCGCCCCAGGAATTCTTCCAGCGGTGGGTGCGCGTGGTGACGGGATTGGACCATGCCTCTATGGCCCCTTCCGCGATGGTTTTGGACGGGTCCGGTATCACCAGGTCCGGGTCGGCCTCTATGCGCACCCCGAGGCCGGTGCAGGCCGGGCAGGCGCCGTGGGGGGCGTTGAAAGAGAAAAGCCGGGGTTCGAGTTCCGGGAAACTTATCGCGCATTTAGGGCAGGCGTTCTTCTCGCTATAGACGGCATCAGCGGGGGACATCGGCGGGGGACACCATGCGGCATGGTGTCCCCGCTCCGCTGTCCCCGTACCTTTTCCGCCCGCGGCTTTGACCTTCACCATCCCCCGCGACTGGGCCAGCGCCAGCTCCACGGCCTCGGCCGCCCGCTCGCGGTCGTCGCCGGGCGTGAACTCGTCTACGAAAAGGTCTATGTCGTGCTTCACGTAGCGCTTGAGCGCCGGCACCTTGTCCAGCTGCACCAGTTCCCCGTCCACCATGGCTTTGACGAACCCGGCCTTCTTCAGGCGGGAGAACAGGTCCTCGTAGGTGCCGATGCGGCCGCGCACCAGCGGGGCGAAAACGGCGGTCTTCCGGCCGGCGAAGGCGTGCTCCAGCTCCTTCACTATGCCCTGCGCCGACCAGGCTTTGATGGGCCCGCCGCAGGAGGGGCAATGCGGCCTGCCGGCCTTGGCATAGAGCAGGCGCAGGTAGTCGTAGATCTCGGTGACCGTGCCGACGGTGGAGCGCGGGTTGCGCGAAGGGCTGTGCTGCTGTATGGCGATGGCGGGAGAGAGCCCCTCTATCGATTCCACGTCGGGCTTGTCCATCTGTTCCAGGAACTGGCGCGCGTAGGCCGAGAGAGACTCCACGTAACGGCGTTGGCCCTCGGCGTATACGGTATCGAAAGCGAGCGTGGACTTGCCCGAGCCCGAAAGGCCCGTGACGACGACCAGCTTATTCTTGGGCAGCGAGAGCGAGAGGTTCTTGAGGTTGTGGGAGCGGGCTCCCGTTATTTTTATGGCGTCCATGTCAGGCCTTGTTTCCGTAGCGGTTGACTATCGTCGGCCGCAGGAACTTATCGGAAGTCCCCGGGTAATCTATGTTGAAGTGCAGGCCGCGCGATTCCTTGCGGGCGGAGGCGGAATCGATTATCGCGCCGGCCAGGCAGGCGATATTGCGCAGCTCCAGCAGGTCGGTGGTCAGCAGGAAGTCCCAGTAATAGCGCAGGATCTCCTCCGAGATTATCTCTATGCGCCGGCGGGCCCGCTCGAGGCGCTTGTCGCTGCGCACTATGCCGACATAGTTCCACATCAGGGTGCGTATCTCCTCCCAGTTGTGGCTGATGATGACCGCCTCGTCGGAGGGGCGGGCGTCGCCGTAATTCCAGGCTTCGGCTTTACCGGCGGCCCTGGGCGCGGCCGGGCGGTCCGCG
>DNQL01000121.1 GCA_003500765.1 Elusimicrobiota bacterium
GCCCATTCCAGGCCGGAGACGGCCAGCGCGTCCTCGGCCAGCCCCTTGGTGCGCAGGTAGCGGCTGCGGGAGGAGGCGTCGGCCCCCAGCGCCGATATCTGCACGAACCTGCGCGTACCGGCGGCCGCGGCGCCCTCCAGCAGCCTGTGAGTGTAATCCAGATTCACCCGCTCGAAGGTAACGCCCTCCTCCGGGCATTCCTTGAGTATGCCGAGGAAATTTACGATAGCTTCGGGGCGGTGGTCCTCTACCACCGAGGCCAGGTCCTCCATGAACCGGGCCCCGTAAGGGCGGAGGTCCTGCGGCAGCGAGGACGGCGAGCGTGAGGGAATGACCAGCTCATGGCGCGCGGCCAGCAGGCGCGCCACCGCGCCGCCGAAAAAACCTCCGCCGCCCGCCAGAAGCACTTTCATATCAGCGATTCTACAACATTTCGCGCACCAGCCTAAAAACCGCCTTATTTTGATAAAATTAAATATCTCTATGGATAACTACGCGGCGACGCTTATAGTAGCCGGCTTCGGCCTGGCGGTAGCTGAAGGGATGACGATACTAGCCATCCTCCTGGGCCCGCGCAGCCGCGGCGCCGTCAAGGACCTGCCCTTCGAATGCGGCATGCCGGCCGCGCAAAAGTCCGCCACCGCCATCCCCGTCAATTTCTACCTCGTAGCCATCCTCTTCGTCATGTTCGACATAGAGATAGTTTTCCTTTACCCCTGGGCCGTCTCTTTCCGCCAGCTGGGCCCGGGCGCCCTGGGGGCCATGGCCGCTTTCATCCTGGTGCTGGGCGCCGGCCTGGCCTACGCCATAAGGAGGGGCGCGCTCGAATGGGACTAGAGACGCTCTTCGGCAATTCTTTCCTCACCACCCGCCTCGACGAGGCGATCAACTGGGGGCGCAAGTATTCTTTCTTCCAGTACCCCTTCGTCACCGCCTGCTGCGGCATGGAGTTCATGAGCGCCTGGGCCTCCACCTACGACATCGCCCGCTTCGGCGCCGAATATCCCCGGTTCTCGCCGCGCCAGGCCGACGTACTCTTCGTTGTCGGCACGGTCAACGAGAAGCTGGCCCCGGTGCTCAAGCGCGTCTATGACCAGATGTGCGAGCCCAAGTGGGTGGTCTCTTTCGGCGTGTGCGCCACCTCCGGCGGCTTCTACGACAATTACGCCACCGTGCAGGGCATAGACAAGATAATCCCCGTCGATATATACATCCCCGGCTGCCCGCCGCGCCCCGAGGCCGTACTCGACGCGCTGATCAAGCTGCAGGAAAAAGTCTCCGGGGAATCCGTGCTGGACAGGAAAAATGCCCGTTGAGAACCTTTTAGAATCGCTGAAGGCGAAACTCGGCGGCGCTGTCGCAGAGATCCACTCATTCCGCGGCGACGAGACCGCCGTCATAGCGCCCGAGGCCTGGCTGGAAGCCGCCGCTTTCCTGAAGGATGAACTAGGCTTCGACTTCCTGATGGACCTCTGCGGAGCCGACTACCTGCCGCGCGAACCCCGCTTCGAAGTCGTCTGCCATTTCTACAATTCAAAGACCAACGCCCGCCTGCGCCTCAAGGCCCGCCTGCCCGGCGACAAGCCGGAGGTGGATTCGCTGGCCGGACTCTGGCTCTCCGCCGACTGGTTCGAGCGCGAGGCCTGGGACATGTACGGCATAGATTTCAAAGGGCATCCGGACCTGCGGCGACTGCTAATGTACGACTCCTTCGAGGGCCACCCCCTGCGCAAGGACTACCCGCTCAAAGGCCGCCAGCCGAGGATAGACCACAAGGACTGATGGAAAGACCGGCGCACGAACTTCCCAGGAACTGGAGCCTCGAGAACGCGGGCGAAGGCCGGCTGTTGCTCAATATGGGACCGTCGCATCCCGCCATGCACGGCATAGTCCGCATACTACTGAGCGTCGAGGGGGAACGCATCAAGGACGCCGACGTCGAGATAGGCTACCTGCACCGCGGCTTCGAGAAGACCTGCGAGAACGTCACTTACAACCAGGTCATCCCCTACACCGACCGTCTCAATTACGTCTCGCCGTTCATCAACAATGTCGGCTACGCACTGGCAGTAGAGAAGCTAATGGGGATCGAGACCCCCGAGCGCGGCAAATACGCCCGCGTCATCATGAGCGAGCTTTCGCGCCTGACCGACCACCTCACCTGCCTGGGCGCCAACGCCATGGAACTGGGCGCCTTCACCGTCTATTTCTACCTGATCAACGCCCGCGAAGAGCTCTACCGCCTGACCGACGCCGTCGCCGGCGGGCGCATCACCCCGGCCTGGTCCCGCGTCGGGGGGGTGACCCGAGACCTGCCGGACGCCTTCGCCGCCGACACCGCCGCCGTCTTCAAAAAAGTACGAGCCAATATCGCCGACGCCGACCGGCTGCTCACCCGCAATCCCATCTTCAACGGCCGCCTGCGCGGTACCGGGAAGATATCCAGGGAGGACGCCGTCTCCCTGGCCTTCACCGGCCCCGTCCTGCGCGCCTCGGGCGTGCCTTACGACGTGCGCAAGGCCGCGCCCTACCTGGTCTATGACCGCTTCAGTTTCGACATACCCGTCGGCGACGCCGGCGACAATTACGACCGCTACCTGGTGCGCCTCGAGGAGATGCGCCAGAGCATGCGCATAGTCGAGCAGGCCCTCAAGCAGCTGCCGGCCGGCCCGGTCAACCATCCCGGTTACGGAGTCACGCTGCCGCCCAAGGAAGAAGTCTACGGCAATATCGAAGCCCTGATGGCCCATTTCAAGCTGACCTATGAGGGCGTGAAGCCCCCGGCCGGCGAGGTCTACCAGGCCGTAGAGGGCGGGAACGGCGAGCTGGGCTTCTACCTGGTCTCCGACGGCACCGGCCGGCCCTGGCGCCTGCGCGTGCGCCCGCCGTGCTTCACGCTGACGGCGGGACTTGGGCGCCTCATCAAGGGCGGCTATATCGCC
>DNQL01000226.1 GCA_003500765.1 Elusimicrobiota bacterium
GACGCCATGCGGCAGGGGGTCCCCCGCCGGCGCCGCCGGTTCGGGCCGCAGGTAGATGCGCACCTCGCCGCAGGCGTCGTCCTGCCGCGCCATGATGCGGCGCTGCTTGACCAGCTCCAGCAGGGCGATGAAGCAGGTGATCACGCCCTGGCGCGCGGTCTCGGTGGAGAAAACGTCGTCGAGCAGCACCCACTCTTTTTTGCTCAGCAGGTCGAGTATCTTGTCTATGCGCGGTTCGAGCGGGTAAGTCTCCCCCTGCACGGACACGGCGTCGGGCAGGCGGGCGAAGGCGCGCTTCACGGCCTCCACGAAAACGAAGAACTCCAGGTCCAGGAACTTCTCCTCGTTGGAGAAGACGGGCGAGCCGCGGTAGAAGACGTCCTTGTAGCTGGAGAAGCGCTCCTCGAGCGACTTGGAAGCCCCCTTGTAGCGCTGGTACTCCTCGATCATGTTTACCAGCTTGCCGCGCGGGTCCGGGCCCTTCTCGCCGGTCTCGGTGTCCACCTGGGACGGCAGCAGCAGCTTGGCCTTTATCTGCATCAGCGTGGAGGCCATGACCAGGAACTCGCCCGCTATCTCCAGGTTGAGGCTCTTCATGATGTCGAGGTACTCGAGGTATTCGCTGGTTATCTGCGAGATCGGGATATCGTAAATGTCGAGGTTGTTCTTCCTGATGAGGTGTATCAGGAGGTCTATCGGCCCCTCGAAGACGTCGAGATGTATGTCGAGCTCTTTCATTTTATCCTGAGGGCCGAATTTACGCCGGCCATAAGTTCCGCGGCGGCGGCTTTCGCTTTTACCGCGCCGGCGGCCAGTATCCTGTCCGCCAGGGCGGGGTCCCGCTCGAAGGGTTCGCGGCGGGCCTTGAAATCCGACAGGGACGGCGCCATAAGTTCGAAAAGCTGCTTCTTGCAGGTCCCGCAGCCGACCTTGCCGGCGCGGCACTCCTCTTCGCGGACCTTCCAGTCCGGGTTGTAGATCCTGTGGAAGGCGCAGACCACGCAGCCCTCGGGGTGGCCCGGGTCGTCGGCCTTTATCTTCTTCGGGTCGGTGAACATCTTCTTTATCTTGGCCTCGGCGGACTTGGGGTCCTCGCCCAGCTCGATGGCGTTGCCGTAGGACTTGGACATCTTGCGGCCGTCGAGGCCGGGCACCATCGGGGAGCTGGTCAGCAGCGGCTCGGGCTCGGTGAGCACGGGCTTGCCGGCCGCGCGGTTGAAGCGGCGCACTATCTCGCGGCTGAGCTCCAGGTGCGGCAGCTGGTCCCGGCCGACGGGCACGAACTCCGCGCCGTAGAGGGCGATGTCGGCGGCCTGCAGGACGGGGTAGCCGAGGAAGCCGTAGGTGGCCATGTCGGAATGCAGCGCCATATCGTCGGCCTCGTGGCCGTGGGCTTCCGCGAGGGCCTTCGTGACGCCCTCGGCCTTCCGCATCTTGTCTTCCTGGCCCTTATAGCGGGCCTTGTAGAGCTCCTGGAGCTGGTCCTTGAAAGTGGGATTGCGCAGCAGCCAGCTGATGGGCGTCATCATTCCCATCAGCAGCGCCAGCTCGGCGTGCTCTTTCACGTCCGACTGCCTGAAAATGACGCACTTTTCCGGGTCGAGGCCGGCGGTCAGCCAGTCCACCACCAGCAGGCGGGTATTGTCGCGCAGGCCCACCGTATCCTCGGCGGTGGTCAGCGCGTGCCAGTCGGCTATGAAGAAAAAACAGCGGTACTTGTCCTGCAGTTCCACCCAGTTGCGCAGCGCGCCCCAGTAATTGCCCAGGTGCAGGCGGCCCGTGGGGCGCATGCCGGAAACGACGGTCTTTACCGCTTTTGTCTCTTCCATAAATTCTCTTATATCACCGGCAGGCCTATGGCGGCCAGCAGGGTAAGCGCGTAATAGATGGGCGGCAGGATAAGGTGTTTCAGGACGCCCGTCAGTATCAGAGCAAAGATTATATAAATTCCGTAGGGCACGTGCTTTTCGTACGCCCTCAGGACGGGGCCGTCCGGCAGGCGGCCCAGCAGCACCTGGCTGCCGTCCAGCGGGTAGATCGGCACGAGGTTGAAAAAGGCCAGCGCCAGGTTGATGATGACGGCGAAACGCATGGCCGCCATGATCGTGGAGGCCAGGCCGGGACCGATCAGCGGCACGGCCAGGGCCGCGGCCTTGTAGAGCAGGGCCGAGATCACCACCAGGAAAAGGTTGGAGAGCGGGCCGCTGAAGGCGACCCAGGACATGTCGGCGCGGGGCCGGTCCAGCCGCAGCGGGTTGACCGGCACGGGCCTGGCCCAGCCGAACATCGGCAGCCCGGAAAGGGCGCAAAGAGCCGGCATAAGAATGGTCCCGAAAGGGTCTATGTGCGGGATGGGGTTGAACGTCAGGCGGCCCATCAGGTAGGCGGTGTCGTCCCCGCGCTTATAGGCCATGTAGCCATGAGCGTACTCGTGGAAAATGACCGAAAAAAGCAGTATCGGTATCTGTAGAAGCCACTCCATGTGGCGTAATTATATTATTATACGGACCCGCTGGGGAAGCGGCCGGACTTTTAAAGGTACTGGCGGATCTTTTCCAGCAGGACCTCTTTTTTGACGGGCTTGGTCAGGTAATCCGCGCAGCCGGCGGCCAGGCATTCCTTTATCCTGTCCGCGTCGCTGCTGGCGCTGAAGGCCAGAACGGGGACGTCCCTCCCGGCGGCCGTTGCTTTGAGCTCCTTCACGGCGGTCAGGCCGTCCATGCCCGGCATCTCCATGTCCATGAGCACAAGCGAAAAAACATTGCGCGCCAGCATCGCCAGGGCCTGAGCGCCGCCGGCGGCGCGGTAGAGGCGCAGACCGGCCTCCCCTTTCAGGTACAGTTGCAGCAGCTCCAGGCTGTCAGGGTCGTCGTCGACGGCCAGAACCTTGCGGCGCGGATCGAGCCACTTGTCCAGAGTTTCGAACAGGACTTTTTTCTTGAGCGGTTTGGTTATGTGCGCGTTCATGCCCAGGGACAGCGATTTCATGATATCGCTGTCCAGGCCGTGCGCCGTGAGGGCGATGATAGGAGTTTTCTTATAGGCTTCGGTCTTGCGCAGCTGGAAGGCGGCCTCGTGGCCGTCCATCTCGGGCATCTGTATGTCCATGAATACCAGGTCGTAGTCGAAAACGGCGCATTTTTCAAGAGCCTCCCTGCCGTTGGCCGCTATCTCCACCCTGTAGCCGGCGCGCTCCAGCAGCAGGCGGACCAGGTTCTGATTGTCGATATTATCCTCGGCCACCAGTATGCGCAGGTGCGGCCAGTCGCGCGCTGGGGCGTCCTCCGCCGGGGACTCCCGCCCGGCGGCGGCCGGCCTGAGAACGCGGAGAATGACGTTAAAAAGGCCGGAGCGGGTTATGGGTTTGGGCAGGAAGGCCGCCACCGCCGGCCTCACGCTCTCCGGGACGCCGTCCGCCTTGGAGGACAGCATTATTATCTTCGCCCCCGCCGCCGCGCCGCCCGCGACCTCGGCTATGAACTGCTCGCCGTTGCCGCCCGGCATTTCATGGTCCACTATCAGCAGGTCGAATTTCCCGGGGCGGTTGAGCGCTTCCAGGCCTTCCGCGGCGCTCCGGGCGGAGACCGTCTGAAAGCCCCAGACCGCCATGTTCTGGCCCAGTATCTCCAGGCTGTCCGGGTTGTCGTCCACCAGCAGCGCGCGCAGGCCGGAGAAAGACACCTGTTCCATCCTCCCGGCCGGGGCGGCCGGGCAGGCCTCGAAGGGCAGCCGAAAACTGAAGACGGAACCCTTGCCCTCGGAACTCTCGAGCGAAATAGAGCCGCCCATCATCTCCACCAGGGCCTTGGAGATGCTCAGCCCCAGCCCCGTGCCGCCGTATTTGCGCGTGCTGGAGTGGTCCACCTGGGAGAACTTGCGGAATAGCTTTTTCTGGTTCTCCGGGGAGATGCCTATGCCGGTATCCGCCACGGAGAACAGCAGCCAGCCGGCGTCTTTTCCTTTCAGGTATTCGGCGCTGATCTTTACCTGTCCTTTCTGCGTGAACTTGAAGGCGTTGCCGGCCAGGTTTATCAGTATCTGGCGCAGGCGGTTGCCCTCGCCCAGTACGGACGACGGGATATCCGTGGAAACTTTAAGGATGAACTCCAGTCCTTTGGAGGCGGCGCGCCGGGCGAACATCTCGCCGACGCTTTCGACCACCTCGCGCGGATCGTACGGCGCTTTCTCTATTTTCAGGAGGCCCGCCTCGATCTTGGACAAGTCCAGTATGTCGTTTATGATATAGAGAAGGGCGTCGGCCGAATGCTGTATGGTGGCCAGTTGCCGCCGCTGCTCCGGCGGCAGGGGGCTATCGAGCAGCAGCTCCGCCATGCCTATGATGGAGTTCATCGGCGTGCGGATCTCGTGGCTCATATTGGCCAGGAAGTCGCTCTTGGCGCGGTTGGCGGCCTCGGCCGCCTCTCTTGCCTTGCGGTGGGCCTCTTCTATGCCCTTGCGGGCCGTTATATTCACCAGCACGGCCAGGATGGCGGGAACGCCTTCGTAAATTATGGGCGCGCTCTTGACCATGATGTTGAGTATCTTGCCGTGCTTGGTGGCGAACTCTATCTCGTAATCCCCCACGGGATCGCCGACCCCGCGCTTGTACATCGCGGAAAGGATGGCCGTCTTGGAGGCTTCGGTGATGAACCTGAAAATAGGCTGGCCCAGCAGTTCCCCGCGCGAATACCCCGAAACCTCCGTGCCGATATCGTTGACGTAAAGTATGCGTCCGTCCCTGTGTATCATCACGGTCTCCGGCGCGCTGTTGGCGATGGCGGCGTAGCGGCTCTCGCTTTCCTTGAGGGCCGCGGCGGCCTTCTTGCTGTCGGTGATGTCGCGCAGTATTATGACCGTGTGCCAGGAGCCGTCGATCCTGACCCCGGACACGGCCAATTCCGCGTCTATCTCCGAGGAATCTTTTTTCCGGGCCACCAGCTCATAGATCTTTCCGAAAGTCCCGGTCTCCCCGCCCTGGCTGAAGGACGCGCAGGCTTTTTCATAGGTCTCCCGGAAGCGCTCCGGCGCCGCGAGGTCCTTGAATTTCTTTCCCAGCGCCTCCGCCGCCGTCCAGCCCAGTATCCGCTCCGCGGCCGGATTCCAGAAGGAAATATCCCCGGAGCTGTCCATCATCAGTATGGCGTTGGGCACCGCGGCGGTAAGGGCGCGGAAAGCGGCGTCCTTCTCGGCGAGACGCTCCTCCGCTCTCTTGATTTCCGTGACGTCCCGGATCGTGACCTGCAGGAAAGCGTTCCCCTCCAGTTCGACGCGGTTCATCATGGCGTTGACCGGGAACTCCTTGCCGTCGAGCCGCTTATTGGTCCACTCGAAAAACAGGACCCCTTCGCTCATCGCCCTCTCTATCATCTCCCTGCCTTTCTCCTCGGAGCCGCGCCCGTCCGGCTGCAGTTCCGGGGACAGGTCCCAGGGGGTATGGGCCGTAAGCTCTTCAAGGCTCCCCGCGCCGAACAGGGCCAGCGCGGCCGTGTTCCCGGAGTTGAAGCGCCACGCGGGGGGCGCCAGCGTGACCAGGGCGTCGCGGGAACTTTCAAAGAGGTTGCGATACCTCGCCTCGCTGGCCTTGAGCGCCTCCTCGGCGGCCTTACGGTCCGTTATGTCCTCAAAACTTTCTATACCGCCTGTCACCTTGCCGTTCTCGTCGCGCAGCAGGTCGGCGTTCTTGGTTACCACGCGCAAGCGCCCGTCCCTGGTGCGGATGGTGCATTCCGCGCAGGTGATGGGCTTGGGAACAGCGCTGTCGAAGAGCCCGCAGCGCTCACGGCAGGGCGTCTCCGCGAAAATACGGCAGGGCTTCCCCAGCACCTCCGCGGCGGGGAAACCTGTTATCTCCTCCGCCTTCCTGTTCCAGGAGGTGATACGCAGGTCCAGATCTACCGCGTAGACGGCGCTGGGGACGAGCTGAAAAATGAGCTCCGCCACGGAGGCTTTAGACCCGCTCATATCATCACCCGCCGGGCAACCGCCCGCGCCCGCCGCTTCCGGGAGTTCGCCTCCTTTTCCGTTTAAAGGGTCGGTCATATTTCAACGGTCCTACTCGCCCGGCACGAACTCTATCTCCACGCAATCGAGGAACTCTTTAAGCTCCGCGGCCTGCGCCGTCAGCGCGGCTTTGTCGCCGGCCCCGGCGGAAGTCTCCATCCGCTCGCCCAGTTCCGTCAGCTGGTCCAGGCCGTAGCCGCCGCCTGAGCCGCGCATCTTATGGCCGATCCTGCGCAGCGCGTCGAAATCCCCTGCCGCTATCAGCCCGGCCAGCAGCGCCAGCTCGTCGCGCCTGTTCCGCAGGTAATCCGGGATGATGTCGGCCAGGTCCGCGTCGACTTTTATTACTCTTTTCATTGCGTTCCTTGCCCGCGCCATCTTACGCGGAGCGACCGCCACAATAATATACGCGTTCGGCTGGACCGGCGCTATACGGATTTATACCGACACGGCCGGGCAGAATTCCCGATGGATGCCGCGCCCCGTATGGCCTATACTTACCTTACCGCTTATGCCTACGATACTTTGCGTTGACGACGACAAGGATATACTCCAGCTCCTCGCGCTGGGCCTTTCAAAGGCGGGCTTCGAGGTGCAGACCCTCTCCGACCCGCTGAAAGCCCTCGACTATGCCTTAAAGACGCGGCCCGACCTGGTGCTGCTCGACGTGATGATGCCCGGCCTGAGCGGCTACGACCTGTGCGCGGCCCTGCGCGGGCAGCCGGGGACCGCCGACATCCCGGTCATCTTCCTGACCGCCCTGAACCAGGAAGTCGACAAGATCAAGGGGCTGTCGCTGGGCGCCGCCGATTTCATCTCCAAGCCGTTCAAGACCGCCGCCCTCTCCGAGGTAATTAAGTCTCACCTCGAGAGAAAGAGGGCCTGGGCCGCCGCCG
>DNQL01000053.1:0-3987 GCA_003500765.1 Elusimicrobiota bacterium
GCGCTCGCGGGCGGCCTTGAGCATCCACTGCATCGCCAGCGCGGTGCCGCGGGCGGGCTTGACCTCTATCGGCACCTGGTAGTTGGCGCCGCCCACTCGGCGGGGCCGGATCTCCAGGAGCGGCCGCACGTTCTCGACGGCCTTGGTGAAGACCATCATCGGATCTTCCTTGGTCTTCTCTTTTACTATGTCCATCGCGCCATAGACCACCTTCTCGGAGGCGACCTTCTTGCCCTGGAAGTTGATCCTGTTGACCAGGCGGGATATCAGTACTGAATTGAACTTGAAGTCGGCCGGAGGGGCGGGTCTCCTGTCACGCGGCCTTAAACCTTTCCTTGGCATATCTTTGTTCTCCTGGTTATATTACTTCTTGGCTGCGCCCGGCTTGGGCCTCTTGGCGCCGTAGAGCGAGCGGCCCTGCCGCCTGTTCTCGACGCCGGCGGCGTCGAGGGCTCCGCGGACGATATGGTAACGCACGCCCGGCAGGTCCTTGACGCGGCCGCCGCGCACGAGCACGATGGAGTGCTCCTGCAGGTTGTGCCCCTCTCCGGGGATATAGGCGGTGATCTCCACCTTGGAGGTGAGTTTCACGCGGGCCACCTTACGCAGAGCCGAGTTCGGCTTCTTCGGGGTGGTGGTATAGACGCGGGTGCAGACGCCGCGCCGCTGGGGGCACGACATGAGCGCCGGGGCCTTGCTGAACTGCGGCAGCTCTTCGCGGCCGTGCCTTATAAGCTGGTTTATTGTTGCCATAAAACGAACCTACTCCTTCTTAGACGCCGCCTGGGCTATAGCTTCCAACTCCGCGGACCTGGCCGCGAAGCCGCTCCCGGCGGGCACCAAATGTCCAATTATAACATTTTCCTTGAGGCCTTTCAAATGATCCACCTTATTGGTGGTGGCCGCGTCCGTCAGCACCCGGGTGGTTTCCTGGAAGCTGGCGGCCGAGATGAACGACTCGCTGGCGAGAGACGCCTTCGAGATGCCCAGCAGCACCGGCTCGGCCTGGGCCGGCTGGTGTCCGCTCTCCGCCACCCGCTGGTTCTCCAGCTTGAAGGCGGTCTTGTGGACGATCTCCCCCTTAAGGAAGGAGGTCCCGCCCGGCTCGGTGATCTTCACGTTGGACAGCATCTGCCGGACTATGATCTCGATATACTTGTCGTTTATGTTGACGCCCTGCAGGCGGTAGACTTCCTGGATGGCGTTGACTATGTAGTTCTGCACTTCCTTGATGCCCTTCACGGACAGCAGGTCGTGCATATCCACCGCGCCGTCGGTCAGCGCCTCGCCCACGGCCACGCGGTCGCCCTCGTAGACTACCAGGTGCTTGCCGTAGGGGACGGGGTAGGTCTCCACCTGACCGGTCTCCTCGTTCTTGACGGAGACCTCGACGAGGCCCTTGGTGCTGGTGCCCAGGCTGACGACGCCCTCGATCTTGGTGATGATGGCGGCGTTCTTGGGCTTGCGGATCTCGAAGAGCTCGGCCACGCGCGGCAGGCCGCCCGTGATGTCCTTGGTCTTGGAGGTCTCGCGGTGCAGCTTGGCGATGACGTCGCCCTGCTTCACCTCTTCGCCGTTGTCGGCGATGATGATAGTGTCGGTGGGCAGCGTGTAGGAGGCGACGGCCTTGCCGCCGTCATCCACCACTATGCGGGGGGTGCGCTTGGTGCCGCGGTGCTCGATGATGCGGCGCTCGATGATGCCGGTCACCTTGTTGCGTTCCTCGTGCATCGTGACGCCTTCCTTGACGTCGGCGAACTTTATCTTGCCGGACTTCTCGGTGATGATCGGCATGGTCAGCGGGTCCCACTCGGCTATCGCGGTGCCGGCCTTGACCTGCTGCTTGTCCTCTACTTTTATCTTGGCGCCGTAGCTGATCTTGAACTCTTCATCGGTCTTGTCGGCGTGCTCGACTACGATCACCGCGCTGCGCGAGACGCAGATCTCGCTGCCGTTGCGGTTGGTGACGGTGCGCAGGTCCTTGAAGCGGACCCGGCCGTCCTTCTTGACCTTGACGGCGGCCTCTTCGATGACGCG
Organism: Elusimicrobiota bacterium; assembly: GCA_003500765.1. Classification (GTDB taxonomy): domain Bacteria; phylum Elusimicrobiota; class Elusimicrobia; order Elusimicrobiales; family UBA9959; genus UBA2231. Next base: position 2,038 of record DNQL01000053.1, read on the forward strand.
CGACGCGGTACCGCCGATGTGGAACGTGCGGAGCGTGAGCTGGGTGCCGGGTTCGCCTATCGACTGGGCGGCGATGATGCCGACGGCCTCTCCGACTTCCACCTGCTTGGCGGTGGCCAGGTTCAGGCCGTAGCACCTGGAACAGATGCCCACGTCCGACTCGCAGGTGAGCACGGAGCGGACGAAAACGCTCTCGCGGCCGCTGGCTACGATGGCCTTGGCGGCCTCGGGGGTGATGAGGGAGCCGTTCTTGACGATGACGGTCTTGCCGTCCCGGTCCTTGACGTCCTCCATCGCGATGCGGCCGGTGATGCGGTCCTCGAGGGATTCGATGACCTCCTCGCCGGCGGTCAGCGCCATAGCCTCGACGCCGTTTATGGTGCCGCAGTCGTCCTCGGTGATGACGACGTTATGGGCGACGTCCACCAGACGGCGGGTCAGGTAGCCGGCGTCGGCGGTCTTAAGCGCCGTGTCTGAAAGACCTTTGCGTCCGCCGTGCGTGGAGATGAAGTACTCGAGAACGGTCAGGCCTTCGCGGAAGTTGGAGCGGATAGGGTTCTCGATGATCTCGCCCAGGCCGCCGGTCAGCTTCTTCTGGGGCTTGGCCATCAGACCGCGCATGCCGGCCAGCTGTTTTACCTGCTGGCGGCTGCCGCGGGCGCCGGAGTCGGCCATCATGAAGACCGCGTTGAAGCGGTTCTCCTTATCGCTATAAGGCTTCTGCTCCTGCTTCTGCATCTCGTTGAACATGCCGTCGGCCACTGTGTCCGTGACGCGGGTCCAGATGTCGATGACCTTGTTGTAGCGCTCGTTCTCGGTGATGATGCCGTCTTCGGCCTGTCCTTCGATCTCGCGGACCTGCTTCTCGGCGGCCTTGATCAGGGCCTCTTTGTCCTTAATGACGGACATGTCGGCGATGGAAATGCTCAGGCCGGACAGGGTGGCGTGGTGAAAACCGAGCCGCATCAGCTGGTCGAGCAGCTTCACGGTCTCGAAATGGCCCACCTCGGGGTTCTTGTAGCAGCTGTCCACGAGTCCCGAGAGGTCCTTCTTGCCTATGGTCTTGTTGATGTAGCCCACGCCCTTGGGCACGACCTCGTTGAAGAGGACGCGGCCGATGGTGGTGAAGTCGTTGGCCTTCTCGTCCCACTCGGCGACCGGCTTGTTGTCCAGGTTGGTGACGCCGCGCACGCGGATGCGGGAGTGCAGGCCGATCTTGCCGCGCTGATGCGCCGCGACCGCCTCTTCCCGGTCGGCGAAGACCTGGCCTTCGCCGATATCGCCTTTCTTGACCTTGGTGAGATAGTTGACGCCCAGCACCATGTCGTGCGACGGGGCCGCTATCGGGCGGCCGCTGGCGGGGGAAAGTATGTTGTTGGTGGCCATCATCAGCATGCGCGCTTCCATCTGCGCTTCCTGCGATATGGGCACGTGGACGGCCATCTGGTCGCCGTCGAAGTCGGCGTTGAAGGCCGCGCAGGTGAGCGGATGCAGCTGTATGGCGAGGCCCTCGATCAGGACGGGCTCGAAAGCCTGTATGCCGAGGCGGTGCAGCGTGGGCGCGCGGTTCAGCAGGACGGGGTGGCTCTTGGTCACCCTTTCCAGGATGTCCCAGATCTCGTTGTCCGCGTGCTCCATCTTCTTCTTGGCGACCTTCAGCGTGATGGAATCCTTCTTGATGAGCTCGGCCAGCACGAAAGGTTTGAAGAGCTCCAGCGCCATCTCCTTGGGGAGGCCGCACTGGTTGAGCTTGAGCTCGGGGCCTACGACGATGACCGAGCGGCCGGAATAGTCCACGCGTTTGCCCAGCAGGTTCTGGCGGAAGCGNNGAAGCGTCCCTGCTTGCCCTTGAGGATATCGGAGATTGACTTGAGGGGGCGGTTGGCCGCGCCCAGCACCACCTTGCCGCGGGCGCCGTTCTCTATCAGCGCGTCGACGGCCTCCTGCAGC
>DNQL01000053.1:4017-4582 GCA_003500765.1 Elusimicrobiota bacterium
TTGAGGCGGTTATTGCGGTTGATGATGCGCCTGTAAAGGTCGTTGAGGTCGGAGGTGGCGAAACGGCCGCCTTCGAGCGGGACCAGCGGGCGAAGGTCCGGCGGCAGCACGGGCAGGACGGTCATTATCATCCACTCGGGCCGGTTGCCGCTGTTCATGAAGCCCTCGAGTATCTTGAGGCGCTTGATGAGCTTGGAGCGGTCGGCGTCCGGCTTGGCGTCGACCAGCTGCTTGTTTATGGCGTCCAGGTCCTTCTTGATGTCGATGCGCTCGAGCAGCGCCAGTATGGCGTTGGCGCCGATGCCCACCTTGATCTTGGGGAACTTGCGGCGCACCTCGTTGAGCTGGCTCTCGGTCAGCACCTCGCCGATCTTGTACTCGACGCGGTTGGTGACGGAATCCTTGGTGTCGTCCAGCACGACGTAGGCCGCGTAATAGACGACCTTCTCGAGGTCGGAGGGCTTCATGTCGAGCAGGATGCCGATGCGGCTGGGGCTCTTGCGCAGGAACCAGATATGCGCGACGGGGCAGGCCAGCTCTATGTGGCCCATGCGCTCGCGGCGCA
>DNQL01000053.1:4592-10547 GCA_003500765.1 Elusimicrobiota bacterium
GGTCGCAGACGACGCCCTTGAACTTTACCCAGCGGTACTTGCCGCAGGCGCACTCGTAGTCCTTGGAGGGACCGAAGATGCGCTCGCAGAGGAGGCCGTCGCGCTCGGGCTTTAGCGTGCGGTAATTGATGGTTTCGGGCTTCTTGACCTCGCCGAAGGACCAGTTGCGGATCTTGGCGGGGCTGGCTATGCCCAGCTTCATCCCGTTGAAGTCCGCGTAGTTTATCTCCTTGCGCTTCTTGGGCCTCGCGATGCCGAAAAGTCTGCTTGCCGCTTCGGTGATATTTTCCATGTTCTGGTCTCCGGTCTTTTAAACTCTGCCCGCGGTACCGGGGCCGGGCCGCTCCCGGCCCCGTACCGCGCTGTTCAGCGCCTGGCTATGACTTGTCTCAGGCCTTCGAGGCCGCCTTCTTCTTGGGCTTTTCCTTGCTCTCCTCGCCCTCCGCGGAAACCGCGGCGGCGGGAGCGGGGGCGTCGCCCGTCTTTATCAGGTCCACGTCCAGCGACAGTGCCTGCAGTTCCTTGACGAGTACCTTGAACGACTCGGGCACTCCGGGCTGGGGCGGGAACTCGCCCTTGATTATGGCCTCGTACATCTTGGTTCGGCCGACGAAGTCGTCGGACTTTACGGTCAGCATCTCCTGCAGCATGTACGCCGCGCCGTAGCCCTCGAGCGCCCAGACTTCCATTTCTCCGAAGCGCTGGCCGCCGAAAAGGGCCTTGCCGCCCAGAGGCTGCCTGGTGATGAGGCTGTAAGGGCCCGTCGAGCGGGCGTGAACCTTGTCCTCGACGAGGTGGATAAGCTTCAGGACGTAGAGATAGCCTATGGTGACCATCTCCTTGAAAGGCTCGCCGGTGCGGCCGTCGAAGAGGCGGATGCGGCAGTAGTCGTCCGGCAGGTACTCCGCCGGCACGCCGTCCGCGATCAGCTTCTTTTTGGCCTCTTTGATCTGACCGATGACCTCTTCCTCGCTGGCGCCGTCGAAGACGGGGCATACCATCTGGGTATTGAGGTGATGCCCGGCCCAGCCCAGCATCGTCTCCAGTATCTGCCCGATGTTCATACGGGAGGGAACGCCCAGCGGCGAGAGCACCACGTCGATCGGGGTGCCGTCGGGCATATAGGGCATGTCTTCCTTGGGCATGATCTTGGCTACCACGCCCTTGTTGCCGTGGCGGCCGGACAGCTTATCGCCCACCTGCAGGCGGCGTTTAAGCGCGATGTAGACCTTGACGACCTTATTGACGGTGACCGACAGTTCGCCGGTCTGCTTCAGGAGCTCTTTTTCGCGCGCGTACTTGTCGCGGATCTTCTTCTCCATCAGCTTGCAGAACTCCTCGATGTCCGCCGCCTTCTTGTTCTCGAGCGATTCCTTGCGGAAGTTCTTGAGGGCCTCGAGGTGCTGGCGCATCTCCTCGTTGATCTCCTCGACGCGCTGGCGCTCCTCGGGCTTGGTCAGCTTCTCGCGGCGCACGAACACGCGGGTGCCGATGATCTTGCCGTTGACGCCCGGGGGCACGCGCAGCGAGGTGTCGGTGACGTCCTCGGCCTTCTTGCCGAAGATGACCTTGAGCAGGCGCTCCTCGGGGGAGAGCTGCTGCTCGCCCTTGGGAGAGACCTTGCAGACCAGGATGTCGCCGGGGCGCACGATGGTGGAAGGCACCACCACGCCGTCGGCGTCGATGTTCTCCAGAGCGTCGGAGCCCACGTTCGGGATATCGCGGGTGATCTCTTCGGGGCCGAGCTTGGTGTCGCGGGCCTCGACCTCGAACTCCTCTATGAAGATGGAGGTGAAGGCGTCCTCTTCGACGAGGCGCTCGCTTACGAGGATAGCGTCCTCGTAGTTATAGCCTTCCCAGCTCATGAACGCGACCAGCGCGTTCTTGCCCAGGGCCAGCTGGCCGTTGGCGGTGGCGGGGCCGTCGGCTATGATATCGCCCTTCTTGACGATATCGCCGCTCTTCACTATCGGCACCTGGTTGACGCAGGTATCCTGGTTGGAGCGGCGGTACTTGATGAGGTGGTAGACGTCCGGGTCCTTGGAATGGTCCGGCTTTATGGCGATCATGTCGCCGGCGGAGTAGATGACCTTGCCGGAAGTGCGCGCGGTCACGCAGGCGCGGCTGTCGCGGGCGATGGCCGGCTCCATGCCGGTCGCCACCAGCGGCGCCTCGGTAAGCAGCAGCGGCACGGCCTGGCGCTGCATGTTGGAACCCATCAGCGCGCGGTTGGCGTCGTCGTGCTCCAGGAACGGTATGCAGGCCGCCGAGATGGAGACCACCTGCATGGGCGAGACGTCCATGTAACTGACCTTGTTGGAATCTACGAAGACGTAGTCGTCCTTGATGCGTCCGTAGACCTGGTCGGTCGAGAACCGGCCGGATTCCACCGGCGTATTGGCCTGTCCGACGAAAATATCGTCTTCCTTGTTGGCGGTCAGGTACTCGACATCGGCGGTAGGCTTCTTTGCGGAGACTTTCCGGTACGGAGTCTCTATGAGGCCGTACTGGTTGACCTTGGCGTAGGCGGCCAGCGAGACTATCAGGCCGATGTTGGCGCCTTCGGGCGTCTCGATGGGGCAGACGCGGCCGTAATGCGTGTAGTGCACGTCGCGGACCTCGAAGCCGGCGCGCTTGCGGTTAAGACCGCCCGGGCCGAGGGCCGAGAGACGGCGCTTGTGCGTCAGCTCGGCCAGCGGGTTGATCTGGTCCATGAACTGGGAGAGCTGGCTGGTGCCGAAGAACTTGCGTATGATGGCCACCACCGGGGCGGCGTTGACCAGCTCGCGCGGGGTCTTCTTCTCCTCTTTGTTCATGCGGTCGCGCACGTTGCGGCCGATCTGGACGAGGGCCACGCGGATCTGGTTCTCCAGCAGTTCGCCGATCGAGCGCACGCGGCGGTTGCCCAGGTGGTCGATGTCGTCCACCTCGAACTTGAATTCCTCCCCTTCCGCCTTGAAGGAGGGGGCGCCGGTATTGAGCGCCAGCAGGTACTTGATAGTGACGAGGACGTCCTCGATGGTCAGGTTGCGGACCTTCTCTCCGGGCGACTTGAATTTTTTAGGCAGCTGGTCGTAGAGCGGCTGCAGCTTGCGCTGCGCCTTATAGCGGCCGACCAGGGAGAAGTCGTAGCGGCGCAGGCTCTTGTAGAGGATGGTGTTGAGGTAATCCTCGGCCTGCTCCTTGACTATGAAGTCCTGGCCGCGCATCTTCTTGTAGATCTCGTGGCGGGCGTCGGAGGCGCTCTTGGGCTGGTTCTTGGCCTCGAGGGCCAGGATGATGCCCGGGTTGTCGTCCTTGGGGTTGCCTTTTATGAGGCGGACGCTCTTGATCTTGCGGTCGAGCAGGTGCTTGAAGGTCTTGTCGTCTATCGGGGCGACCTTGTCCTCGAGGTTCAGCACCACCTCGCCGGTCGCCTTGTCCACGATGTCCTCGATGGCGTACTTGCCGATCACGGCGGAGGCGTTGTCCTGGCTGACCGCCACTTCCTCGGCCTCATAGAAGATGTTGAGGATCTCGGAATTGGTCTCTATGCCCGAGGCCTTGAGGAAAGTGGTGGCCAGGATCTTCTTCTTGCGGTCCAGGCGCACCCAGAGCACGTTGTCCAGGTCGAACTCGAACTCGACCCAGGCACCGCGGTAGGGGATGATGCGGGCGAAGTGCAGCGGCTTGCCGAGCACCGACTGCTTTTTCTCCTCGTCGTCCTCGAAAATTATGCCGGGCGAGCGGTGCAGCTGGCTGACCACTATGCGCTCCGCTCCGTTGAAAATAAAGGACCCGTTGTCGGTCATCAGGGGCAGGTCGCAGAGGGTCACGTCCTGCTCGGTGACCTGCTTGAGCTTGCCGCTGGCCTGCTTCTCGCTGAGAGCCATCCAGACGCGGAGAGGGGAGGCGTAGGTGCCGCCGCGGGTGAGGGCCTCCTCGGGGCTGTGGTACTTGGGGTCGCCGAGCTCGTACTTGACGAAATCGAGCTGCATGGAACCGTCGGCGGATTCGACGGGGAAGACGTCCATGAAAGAGGCCTGCAGGCCCTGGATATTGCGCTCCTCCGGGTCCGTATCGAGCTGCAGGAACCAGTCGAAGGACTGCTTCTGCATGTCAAGGAGGTCGGGGGCCTTGAGGATCTGGGGTATTTTGGAGAAGTCCTTGGTTTTCATGGTCACCTCTTTCCGCGGATGAAAAAAGACCGCTCCGGAAGGCCTCTCGGCCCCCGGGCTGCGGCTAACCTGCTATGTTCCCTTTCGCGATGTACAGAGCTAGAGTTCCTGGTACGGCAAGGCTGCAGGTCCCGGTGCGCAGACTCCGCCGCCCGCCCCTATGGGCGGACGGCGGGATCCGTTCGCTTCAGACTGGAACCTGTTACTTCAATTCGACTGCGGCGCCGGCCTCTTCGAGCTTCTTCTTCATCTCGTCAGCGGCCTTCTTGTCGACGTTCTCTTTCACGTTCTTGGGCGCGCCCTCGACCAGGTCCTTGGACTCTTTGAGGCCCAGGCCGGTCAGTTCGCGCACGACCTTGATGACGCCGATCTTCTTGGCGGTGTCTACCACGGCTTTGAGCACGACGGTAAACTCGGTCTTCTCCTCGACGGCGGCGGCGCCGGCGCCGGCGGCGGCTGCGACGGCCACGCCCGTCGGGGCGGCCTTCACGCCGAACTTATCTTCGATCCCCTTCACGAGGTCGGAAAGTTCCATTATCGTCATGCTGCCGATAGCTTCTATCAGCTGGTCTTTGCTTATGGTTGCCATTTCAAGGCTCCTTTTGCCGCCCGGAGGCGGCTTCTTTAGTAGCCCCCCCCGCTTTGCGGACGGAGGGGTTTATCCCATTGTCTGGCGGGACTACCAGGATTTACTGCAAAGCTATGCTGGTGCCGCAACAGGCGCTATGCGCATCGGGCGGCCAAATTTTCAGAGACGGCAAAACGCAGACGTGAGGAGTGTGGAGAGACCGCACTTCATCGACTTCTACGGTAAAAAAACGGGGGTACGGCTTAGGCGCTCTGCGCCGGGGTTTCAGGAGCCGCGGCAGGAGCGCCGCCGTCCTTTTCTTTCTGCTCTTTCAGGGAATCCAGAACCCAGCGTATCTGGGCTATGCTGGAGTACAGCGTGCCGGCCAGCTGGGTCAGCAGCTCTGCCTTGGAACCTATCTTGGAAAGCTTCTCAATGTCGGCGGGGGTGAGCCAGTTCTTCTCGTAGAAACCGCCCTTCACTTTAAGGGCCGGGTTCTCCTTGGCGAACAGCATCAGTTCCTTCGCGACCCGGGTCACTTCCTCATGGTCTCCCAGGGTGACCACGGCGGTCGGCCCTTTGGCCACGGAGGCGTCGGCGGGTTTAAGGGAGGCGCTCTCGAGAGCGTGGGAAATGATGGTGTTGCGAGTGACGGTGAACGTGGACTTGGAGGCGCGGAGCTTGTCGCGGAGAACGTTGAGGTTCTCGAACTTCAGGCCCTGGAAGGCGGCAAAAAAGACGTCGGACGCCTTGAAATCGGCGCCGAGCTTTTTGGCTGCTTCAACCTTGTCGTTCTTGGAGTATTTCATTTGTTTACCGTCTTGTAAAAATCTTTTCCGTTCTTTGACTACCCCCGCGATCTATAAGACCGGCAGCGACCTACTCTCCCAACACCGAGTTGGGTGTTAGTACCATCGGCCCTGGAGCCCTTAACTGCCGTGTTCGGAATGGGAACGGGTGTAACCTCTCCGGAATAGCCACCGGTCTTATAGATCGCGGGGATTTAAGCGCAGCCCGTTAGGGCTTAAAAGCCAAGAAGTAGCATACTGCATTAGTGCGTTATTGGATTAGAAAATAAGGCCAAGCCGCACGGCCGATTAGTACTGGTTAGCTCAACATATTACTATGCTTACACACCCAGCCTATCAACCCGGTAGTCTTCCGGGGGCCTTCTGGGACTTACGTCCAGGGAAACCTTATCTTGGGGCGGGTTTCACGCTTAGATGCTTT
>DNQL01000308.1 GCA_003500765.1 Elusimicrobiota bacterium
CGTAGCGGGTCTTCAGCGCCTCGAGTTCCGCCCGCGCGGCCGCCCGCTCCGCGGCGAGGGCCCGTTCCGCCTCCCCGGCGCTTTCCCGGAGCTTGCGGTTAAGGTCCTCCACCACTCCCTTGAAGCCGGCTTCTATCCTGGCTTCCCGGTCCTTTACCTCGTCGATAAAACGTTTTTCGAAACCGGCCTCCCTGGCGAGCAGCTCTTCCTGCCTGGCCCGGAAAGCCTGTTCGCGGTTAAGGTCCCTGGCCTCGAAACGGGCCTGCTCCGAGCCCAGCCTCCGCGCGAATTCCTCCGCGGCCGCTTTTTCCCTGGCGGAGAAGGCGGCTTCCAGTTCGGCGGCGCGGGCCCGGTAAGAGTCTTCGAGCTTCTTCCTGGCTTCTTCGATCCTCGCTTTTTCGGAGGCGGAGAAGGATTCGAAGGCTTTTTCCCTCTCGGCTATCTGGGCCGAAAGGAAAAGGTTGTCGCTTTTCAGTTTTTCGTTCTCGGCCGCGCGCTCTTCCAGCTGTTTCCTTACGGCCGCGCTGCGGCGCTCTATCTCCGAATATTTGGCGGCGAGGGCTTTTTCCTTCATGGCCAGCCCCTCTTCCATCGAGGCCCGGTGCAGCGCCAGCTGCTCCTCGAAAGAGGCGGCCAGCTCCGCTTCCCGCCGGTGAAGCTGCTCGGACATCTGCGCCCTGTAGGACTGGAGGCGGGCCTGCTCCGCGGCCAGTTCCCTTTTCTTTTCCGCGGCCGCCTCCTCGGCTTTCTCCATTTCCTCCCTGAATTCGTTCTTGCGGGTTTCCAGCTCACGCGCGAGGCGCTTTTCCCTGGCGTCCAGCTCGGCGCGTACCGCGGCCGCGGCGCGGCGGGATTCTTCCTCCAGCCTGGCCGCCTTTTCGGCGACGGATTTTTCCAGGGCCCTGGCCTCTTCTTCCAGTTCTTTCTGGCGGGCGATCAGTTCCAGGTCGCGTTCTTCCTGCCTGCGACGGAGCTGTTCTTTTTCCGCGGCCCAGTCCTGCTGCCTGCGGGCGAGCTCCCGGCCCGCTTCGGCCAGCAGGTCCTCCGTCTTGGCCAGCCGGGAGGAGAAATCGGCCTCTACCTGCGCGAGCCTGTCCGCCAGGGCTTTGTCCGAGAGTTTCTTATTGTCTTCGAGCCAGCCGGAATAGGTGGCGTAGAGCTGCTTTTCCCGTTCCGCGAATTCAGTCGAAAGCTTTTCGGAAAGGTTCTTGATCTCCGAGAGATGTTTCTCGCCGAGGTCCCTTGCCGCCGCTTCCTTATCCAGGCGGTGCCGGGCTTCCTGTTCTTCCCTGGACTGGAGCAGGCGCTGTTCCCATATGGCTTCGAGCTTCCTGACCTGCTCGGCGGCCTCCTTCTTTGCCAGTTCCCTGCCGAGCTTCATCTGCTCTATGAAGGTTTCCCTTTCCGCTTTGAATTCCGCCTCGCGCTCCCCCTGCCACTGGCGGAAGACCTGTTCCATCTCCGAGCGCAGCTTCCGCTTTTGTTCCGATATCTCCTCTTCTTTGCGGGCTATCTCCGACTTCAGGCGGTCGCGTTCTTCCTCGAGCTCGGAGCGGTGGAGCGAGATGGCCTCGTCCAGCATTTTCTGGTATTTCTGCCAGAGGGAGGATTCTTTTTCCACGAGCAGCTGGGCCACCTCCTGCTCGCGCTTCTTGATGCGGTCCTCGTGGCCCCGCATGAGGGCTTCGTACTCGGCGTCCTTCGCCTTGTTGCTGCGCTGTATCTCATCGAAAGAGCGGGAACGCAGGGTGGAGAGCTCCGCCTCTTTCTCCCTGAGCTCCGAGGTCAGCCTGAGGATCATCTTGGCCGAGTCGAGCTCGGTCTCCCTCAGTATCTCCTCGTAATCGCCGCTTCCGGACATATGGGCCGCGGGGCGCCGTTCAGGCTCCCTCGCCTTTCTCCTTTTTAAGTTTGTCGTAGCGCTCTTCCAGCTCCTTCTGCTTTTTGCCCCAGAAAGCCATCAGCTCCTCTTCCTTCTTCTGGTAGCGGTCGAGGTACTCCTCTTCTTTCTGGCAGGCCAGCAGTGTGAGGCGGTTCTTCTCCTCCTCCGCCTCCTTCAGCCTGGCCCGCAGGGCGTCCTCCAGCTCCTTGCGCAGCTTGTCCATGCCGGAGCGGGCTTTTTCCATCTCGGAATGATAGTGCCGCTCCAGCTCGTCCTTGCGCTTGGAAAACTCCTCTTCCAGCTTGAGCCGCGCCTGCTTGGAGCGCGAAAGTTCCTCGTCGAGCTTCTGGTTGAACAGGGCCTCTTTCTTCTCGAACTCGGCCCGCAGCGCCTGGCGCTCCCGGTTTATAAGTTCCGCCTTCTGTGATTCCCAGGCCGTGCGGTCTTTCTCGCTGTCCGCCGATATCTTCTGGCTCAACTCCAGGTAGCGCCGTTCCAGGTCCATCTCTTTCTGGCGCGCGGAAGCCTCCAGCTCCTCGCGGCGGCGGTTGAGAGAGGCTTCCTGGGTCGAGAGATGGTCCCGGGACTTGGCGTCTATCGACGCCTCCAGCCGCGCGGTCCTGTCCGCGAATTCGGATTCAAGCCGTTTTATCTTTTCCTGCAGCGCCGTTTCCAGCTCGGCTTTTTTCGCCTCGGCCTCCAGGGCGGCTTTTTCCCGCTCCTCGTCCCGCTGCCTGCGCATAGCGGCCGCGAGCTCTGCCGTCTTTTCCTCGAAATGCTTCTGCATGGCGGCTTCCTTGCCGCGCAATTCCTCGAGGCGCTTGTCATGCTCCTGTTCCAGGGAAGACCGGTGCGAGTCCAGGGCCCTGTACATCTCCTCCCGGGCGCGGGCGAGCTTCTCGAAATTCTCGTGGTCCTTGACCTGCGCTTCCTGCAGCAGCTTTATCTTTGCCTCTCCCAGTTCCTGCTCCAGTCGGGCCTTGGCCGCGTCTATCTCGGCCTCGCGGTTCTTTATCGCCAGTTCCCGGGGTTTGAACGAGTCCTCCAGGCGGCGCTTCTCCTCGGCCAGCCGGCGTCCGTACTCGGTTTTCGCCTGCTCCAGCCGGGCCTCCATGTCCTTCTCCCTGCCGGCGAGGTCCCTGAGGAACGAGGCTTTTTCATCCTCCAGCCTGGCGGCCCTGTCCGAATGCTCGGCCTTGAGCATCTCCTCCCGCTGGGCCAGTTTTTCGGAGAAAAGTTTCTCCTGTTCTTCCTTCCAGGCGCGCAGCTTCTCGGCCGCCGCCTTCTCCGCCGCCAGCAGTTCCTGCTGGTGGCCGCGGCGCACGTCCTTGAGCGTTTCCTCCAGCCGGGCCTCCCGGGCCTGGAGGGCCTGGCGCTGGGCGTCGAGCTCGGCCTTGACCTTCTCGCGCTCCTGCCTGGCCGCCTCTTCCAGCTCCGCGGACCTGGCGGCGAGACGCTCCTTCAGCCCGGCCGCCGCTTCCAGTTCCTGCTGCGCGTATTTGAGGCGCAGTTCGTCCTCGAAATGGTCGTACTTCTCCTTGAGCACCTCGCGGTACTTGCGGAACTCCTCCTTGAGGCGTTCCCGTTCCGACATGGTGATACGCTCTTTTTCCAGCAGCCATTCCTCTTCCCTGGCCTGCCAGGCCGCGCCGGAGCGTTTCGCTTCGCCGGCGGCGCGCTCCTCCAGGGCCTTCTCCTTGGCCCGGTAGGAATCCTCGAGGGAACGCCTGGCGGACTGCAGGCGCTCCTCATAATGCATCTCCAGCTCGCGTCGCGAATCCTCCTGGGTTTGGGCCTGCTGCTGCATCCACTCGTTCTGCTCGCGGAGCAGCGCCCCGCGCAGCGATTCTTCCTTGAGCTTGTTCTCCTGGCGCAGCCTGTCGGCCTCGGCCTTGAGGCGGGTATCCGCGGCCGCTTCCGCGTCCTTTTCCCTCTTGCGCCAGTCGGCCTCCCAGCGGCGGTTGTTCTCCTCCACCGAGGTCTCTATCTCCTTGCGCTGGGCCAGGGCCGTCTCCCGCCACTTTTCGCGGCTCTCCTCCACGGCCTTCTCATAAGCGGCGTTGGTCTCCTCGTCGTGTTTCTTGACGAGTTCCACGACCTGCCGCTCCATCTCCAGGCGCATTTCCACGTATTCCTGCTCGCGCTGCCGGATATAGCCCTGCAGCCGGTCGCGTATCTCGGAGAGCTCGCGCTGATGGGCGGCCTTCATCGCCTCCATCTCGGCTTCCTTCTCCTGCTTAAGGTCCGACTCCCTTTCTTCCAGGCGCTTCAGCGCGTCCTCGTGGCGGCCGGCGAAAAGGTCCTCTATCTTTTTCAGCCGGGCGTCGTGTTCCTTTTCCAGGTTTTCCAGGAGGAGGGTCCGTTCTTCCTCCAGTTTTAGCCGGGCCTCGCGTCCCGAGACGGCTTCCTTCTCGGAAAGCTCGGCCATTTTGGCCAGGTGTTCGTCTTCCAGTTCCCGGCGGAACTTCCCGAGCTGTTCCTCTTTGGCCTTATGCAGCGCGGAGAGCTCCCGCTCGCGCAGCTCCAGCCGCCCGCGCGCCTCCAGGTCGGCCCTTTCGGCCTCGATCCTGGACTTCTCCACCAGTTCCTTTTCCAGGGCTTCGTATTTGAGCCGCAGCGCGTTCTCCCGCCCGGCGAAATTGTCCTCGTGGCGCTTCAGGACGGCTTCCAGTTCCTCCTGCTTCAGTTCCTGGGTCTTGCGGGATTCCTCTATCGCGGAAAGTTTCACGCGGCCGATCTCGGCTTCTTTGTCGGAGAGCTCCTGCTTGAGGGCCTGTATCTCCTTTTCGAGCTGCGCCCTGGCCTGCCGCCAGTTGGCTGTTTCCTCGTTGAGTATCTGTTCGCGGATCTTGCCTTTAAGGTCGGCCTCCATGGCCGTCTGCGTCTTCCAGTTCTCTTCCCAGGTGCGGATGGTGCCCTGCCACTTCTTGAGCACTTCTTCTTTCTGTTCTATCTGGGATGTCAGGGAGCGGACCGCGGAGGTCTTGTTCCGCGCGTCCTCTTTCAGCCGGGAATTGTCGTCCTGCAGGGTGTGGATCTTCTCCACCGCCCAGCGCAGGGCCAGTTTGGCGGTCTCTATGTCGTTTATCGCCGCCGGGTCGAGCTTAGGCTCTTGTTCCATTTTGAACTTCCTCCGCTGACTTTGAACGAACGGTAGGGGCCACGGGGGCCCCAACGGATAAAATAGCAGACTGCGCCGCCCGATTCAAGGATAATTATACAGGCGGCGTATTGAGGAAATATTAAATAGTTGTTAATTAGAGGGGCTGGCCGGGCGACAAAAAAAGCCGGCCTTGCGGCCGGCTGGAGCGCTTACGCGCCCGGGGGGAGGCTTTTTAGCGGGCCGGTCTTACCGCGCGGCCGCTTTTTATGCAGGTCGTGCAGACGTAGACCGACTTGACGGCGCCCTTGAGGACTATCTTCTGCTTCTGAAGGTTGGGCTTGAAGATCCTCTTGGTGGCCACGTGGGAGTGGCTGTACGAGTTGCCCGCCTTGGGGCCTTTACCGCAAAGTTCACATTTGAATGCCATAGTGAGTTTATTATAGCAAAAAGCCCCGCCTCTTTGTAAAATGAAGGGATGAAATCCCATACGTCCCACCTCTGGATGAGCACCCGCGACCGTTGCGCCATCGTCAATATAACGGGCGAGGTCGAGGACGAGCTCGCCAAAAGCGGCATAAAAGAGGGACTGTGCCTGGTAAACGCCATGCACATCACCTCCAGCGTCTTCATAAACGACAACGAGACCGGCCTGCACAGGGATTTTTTGGAATGGCTGGAGAGGCTGGCCCCCTATTCCCGCGACGGCTATAACCATAACCGCACCGGGGAGGATAACGGGGACTCCCACCTGAAGCGAACGGTCATGGGCCGCGAGGTGGTGGTGGCGGTCACCAAAGGCCGCCTGGATTTCGGTCCCTGGGAACAGATCTTCTACGGAGAGTTCGACGGCCGCCGCAAGAAGCGGGTCATGGTCAAGATAATAGGGGAATGAGCATGAAAAGACGGGTCTACTACCACGACACCGACTGCGCCGGCGTCGTCTATTACGGCAACTACCTTAAATTCCTGGAGGAGGCCCGCACCGAGTACATGGAGGAGCGCGGCCTCTCCGTGAAGGCGCTGCTGGACGCGGGGTTCGGCTTCGTGGTCAAACGGCAGGAAATTGATTACAAATATCCCGCGCGGTACGGGGATACCGTGGAGATAGAGACGCGCGTGACCGAGGTGACCCCTTTCCGCGCCCGATTCGAGTACGACCTTAAGAACCAGGACGGCCGCCCCCTGGCCAAAGCCGTCACTGAGATGGTCTGCGTGGGCCCCGACTTTAAAATGCGCGAACTGTCTCCGGAGCTCAGGTCTAAATTCGTTTGAGCTCCCCGGCCTTCCCCGGCGTATTTAGTAGAATATCGGCTTCTTCGAATGACGATAACTGAAAAAGTGAACAGTCTTCCCGGCTGGGCCGTGCCGGCCGCGATATTCCTGTTCGCCCTGGCGGCCAGGCTGGCTTATGTCTTTTCCGCCGGGATCCATACCATGCCGGACATAGATTCGGTGGAGTACCTTAATTACGCCAAAAACCTGATCGCGGGCGAAGGTTACACCGACGGCCGGTGGCGGGCGTTCCGGGCTCCCGGTTACCCGTTTTTCGCCGCCGGCGTTTTCGGCCTTTTCGGCGAGTCCCTGCCCGCGCTTAAAGTCGTGCAGGCGGCGGTGAGTTCCTCCGTGCCGGTAATGGTCTATTTCATAGGCCGGCGCCTCGGGGGTCGGGCCGTGGCGCTGGGCGCGGGTTTTTTTTCATGCTTTTACTTCGGACTGGTCTTTGAGCCCCATCACCTGGTGAGCGAGGCCCTGTTCACGCCTCTTTTCGTTCTCGCTGTCCTGCTGCTCCTGAAAACGGAGGAGGACTGGCGGTATTCGCTGCCCGTGGGCGTCGTCCTCGGGCTGACCACCCTGACGCGGCCGGTGGGGCTGCTGGTGATAGCGGCGGGGGCCCTGTGGATTTTCCTGCGGCTGCCTTTGCGGCGCGCCCTGAAAGTCTCGCTTTTCGTCTTTCTTTCGATCTGCGCCGTCATGGCGCCGTGGTGGGCGCGCAATTACAGGGTGTTCGGGACTTTCGTGCCCGTATGCCTGGAGACGGGTTTTGTCGTGAAGCATACCGGGACGCCGCCGGAACTGCTGGATTTTAACGACGGGATGCCGGAGCTGGAAAGGGACAGGCGCAATCTGGAAGAAGGCCTCTCCTATATACGGAGCCGTCCGGGCCACGAACTTTTCATGAAAGGGATCAGGGAGCTCTCGCGTTTCCTCTATCCCTTCCTGCCGGCTTACGACACCACCTACATGCTGATACTGCCTTTCTGGCTTTACGGCCTTTACGCGATAGTCAGGTCGCGCGATGAAAGGTCCTATCTGCTGTTCTCGATGTTCATCTATTTCCCGATAGCCTTCATTTTCTGCGGGACCACGCGTTACCGGCATTCCCTGGGCGCTTTTTTCATACTTATAGCCGCGCTGGGAGTCAAAGACCTGGCGGAGAGGGCTCGAGCTTCGGGCCGCGGCCGCGCTTTAGCCGGTGCCGCCGCGGTCTGGGCGGCGCTCAACGTTTTTATTCACATATTCTCGGAACCGGCCAGGTTCGCCTTTAAAAGTTTCCTGGGGATATGACCCGGGAAGATGAGCGGCGCCGTATGGAAAGAAAAAGAGTCCTGCTGATCTCTCCCTCCTTCGGATTTATTTACGAGGGGGCGGCTATAAAGCCCGGCGCCCCGTTCTCTCCTCCCATGGGACTGGCCGCGGTGGCCGGCTCCCTGGTGAAAGCCGGCCACGAGGTGCGCGTCCTGGACATGAACCGCTTTCCGGACGAAAAACTCTTGGACGAGCTCGAAACTTTCAGGCCTCATTACGCCGGCCTGGGGTTCACCACCATACTCGCGGACGAAGCCGCCCGCGTGGCGCGCCTGGTCAAAGAAAAAAGCCCGGCCACCGCGGTCATCGCCGGGGGCGTTCACGCCAGCAGCATGCCGGAGGAGGCTATGGCGTGTCCTCACTACGACATCGCCTGCGTGGGAGAGGCCGACTTTTCGGTCCTGGAAGTCGTCGAAGGACGGCCCGCGGGCGAAATAGCCGGCGTCGCTTTCAGGGACGGGGGCGTGGTGAAAGTCACGCCCCGCCGCCCCCTCGTCGAGGACCTGGATTCGCTGCCGATGCCGGCCTGGGAACTTTTCGACGTTTCAGCCTACCGCACCACCCACCTGCTCGCCCGGAAGAATCCGGCGGGCTGGATAGAGACCAGCCGCGGCTGTCCTTACGGCTGCGTCTATTGCAATAAGAGCGTTTTCGGACGGGGCTTCAGGGCTAAATCCGCGGGGCGCGTCGTTGACGAAATGGAGCGCATGCTGCGGGCGGGTTTCCGCGAGATCCATATCGCCGACGACTGCTTTACCGTGGACATTCCGCGCGCGAAGGAGATATGCCGCCTCATACTGAAAAGAGGCCTGGATTTTCCCTGGGCGACCGTCACCGGGATAAGGGCCGACAGGGTGGACCAGGAACTGCTGGACCTCATGAAGAAAGCCGGCTGCTACAGGGTCTTCTACGGCATAGAGACGGGAAGCGAGGCGGTCCTTAAGCGCATAAACAAGGGGGAGACCCTGGAGGAAGTGCGCCGCGCCGTGGCCATGTCGAAAAAGGCCGGCCTGGAAGTTCACGGCTTTTTCATGCTCGCCCTGCCGGGGGACAACGAGGCGACGATGAGGGAGACGATAGATTTCGCGAAAGAACTGGACCTCGACATGGCCAAAGCCGCCATCACCATCCCCCTTCCCTCCACCCCGTATTTCGACGAGCTTTCGGCGCAGGGCAGGATAAAGACCCGGGAGTGGTCCCGCTATAACTACTATTTCCCGGCGCGCGAGCTTTACGACCACCCGACCGTGGACTGGGATACCGCCGAGAAATATTACAGGAAGTTCTACCGCGAGTTCTATTTCAGGCCGTCGTATATCGTTAAGCGCCTGGCCGCCAGCCTGCGAAGCGGCGAGCTGCTGCAGGACCTGAAAGCTTTCCTGCAGATAAAATGGTGAGGACGTCATGAGAGACAGCAAACTGCTCGTTTACGGATACCAGTTCCTGGCCGTCGCCTTCCTGTTCTACCTGGCGCAGCTGGCTTGCGCGCTCCTGTTCTCCCGGGCGGGCGGCGCCTGCGCCTACTCCTCCGGGGCGCTCCTCTCCGCCAACGTCCTCTTCCTGCTGGGAGCGGTCCTTATAGCGGCGGACCGCGTGGTCCCTATGCTTTCGGGATATTCCCGCAAGTCGCTGATCTACAAGCCGGTCCCGGATTCCCGGGTCGCCGTGGGGATGACGGCGTACAACGACGAGCTTTCCATAGAGGCCGCGGCCCGGGATTTCGCCGGGCAGGAGCGGGTGGCCGGGGTGGTGGTGGTCGATAACAATTCGGTCGACCGGACTTCCGAAGCGGCCGCCAGGGCCGGCGTCAAAGTGGTAAAGGAAACGGTGCAGGGCTACGGCGCCTGCTGTATGCGCGCCATGCGCGAGGCGATGGCCCTGGGCGAGGATCTGGTCTGTCTGGTGGAGGGGGACTGCACTTTCTCGGGCTCCGACCTCAAGAAGATGCTCGCCTATATCGAGAACGCGGACATGGTGCTCGGCACCCGGACCACCATGGAGCTCAACACGCCGGATTCCCAGCTGAACCCGCTGATCCGTTGGGGGAACGTCCTGATGGCCAAGCTGCTGCAGGTGCGCTTTCACTCGGTGCGCCTGACGGACGTGGGCTGCACTTTCCGGCTCATACGCAGGCCCGCGCTGGAGAAGATCATAGACCAGCTGGAAGTGACCGGCAACCATTTCTCCTGCGAAATGATGCTTGTGGCGCTCAAGAACAACCTGATGGTCATCGAGATCCCCGTCACCCTCAAGAAAAGGGTGGGGGACAGCAAGGGCGTGGGCGGCAATATCGCGAAGGCGTCCGTCACGGCCTTCGAGATGTGGAAGCTTATAATGTTCCGCTGAGCGGGTCTCAGTCCTCTTTCAGCTCGGTCACGGGGCCGAAGTCCGCGAGCGGCCTGTCGAACTTCGACTTATCCCCTATTACGAATATGACGGCCCGCGACGGGTCGAAATATTTCTTCCCCGCCGCCCGGGCCGTCGCGGGCGTCACCGCCGAAACGTCGGCCACGAAAGAGTCCAGGTATCCTTCCTTGAAGCCGTAGAGCTCCTCCAACGCGCGCTCGGAGACCAGCTTGTGCGGCGTGGCGAACTTGAAGACGAACGGGTTCACTATGGAGCCCTTGCTGCGCGAGACCTCCTCTTCGGCGGGAGACTCCGCTCCGGCCAGTTCCAGCTGTTTGAGCATTTCGGAGAGGGCCTGGGAATAGGTCTCGGGCTTGGTGCCGCAGTAGCTGAACAGGAAGCCGCCCTTCTTGCGGC
The DNA here is from genome assembly GCA_003500765.1 of Elusimicrobiota bacterium. Taxonomy (GTDB): domain Bacteria; phylum Elusimicrobiota; class Elusimicrobia; order Elusimicrobiales; family UBA9959; genus UBA2231. The sequence continues at coordinate 10,335 of DNQL01000308.1, forward strand.
GCGCGTTGGCCGCGTAGACGGAATAGGCCAGGCCGCGGTTGGTGCGCACTTCCCTGAAAAAGCGCGACTGGAAGCCGCCGCCGAGAATGTCGGTCGTCACCGCCAGCGGGTAATTGTCCGGCGTGAGGTAGTCCGTCCCTTTCTGCATGACCACGAGGAAGGCCTGCGGAACTTTTTTGTCTATCAGGTACACTTTCCTGCCCGTAAGTTCCGGCGCGGCGGGTATGCCGGCCCGCGGCGCCGCCGCTCCCGTCCAGGCTCCGAATTTTCCCTTTACCGCGGCCAGCATGGCCTCGTCGGAGGCGAAGTCTCCGCTGACCGCCAGGATGGAGTTCCCCGGGCGGTAGAAGGCGGAGTGGAAGGCCAGCAGGTCCTGCCGGGTCACGGACCCTACCGTGGACAGCTCGGTGCGGACGCCGTAGGGATGGGCCGGGCCGTAGAACATCCGCTTGGCCTCCCTCACCGCGCTCTCGTCCGGCTTGTCGTTGCGGCGCCGTATGACCTCCAGCTCCGCGTCGCGGGCGACTTTCAGCTTCTCTTCCTCGAAGGCGGGGGCCGTTATCACGTCCGCGTAGATGTCGAAGACCCTGTCGAAATCCTTGCGCAGCGCCGTCATGTCCAGCCGCGTCTCCTCCGAGAAGGAGTCCCCCGAGATGGAAGCGCCGAGGTATTCGAGCGTCTTGTCGATGTCGTCGGCCTTGTGGCGGGCGCTGCCGCCGTCCTTGGCCAGGTAGGCGGTCATCTGCGCTATCCCCGCCTTGCCGGGGAAGTCATGCGCGTTGCCGGCCGCGATGAAGAGGGTGGAGTGCACGATGGGAAGCGTATTGTCCCGCAGCAGGTAAACGGTCAGGCCGTTCTCCATGACGTAGCGGGCGGGCTTGCCCGGCCTGAAATCCAGCTGGCCGAATTTGGAGAGTACGGGATGCCCGGCGAAAGAAGCGGCTGCGGTCATGGCGATGGCTCCTGAGAGTAAGGTTATGATAGAGGCCTTTTTCATTTCACGGCCCCCTTCGGCGCGAGAGAAACGATGGTGTAATTGGAGCGCTTGAGGTATTTGCCGGCCGCGGCGGAGACCTCTTCCGGCTTCACGCCCTTGAGGCGCGCGAGCAGCGCCCAGTCGTATTTCCAGTCGCCCATGATCCTGTCGTTGTTGGAGATGTTCTTGGCGAAATTCAGGTCGCTCTCCAGGCCGCGGACCATCTCGGACTCGTAGTTGTTTATTATCTTCTCCATCTCCCAGTCCGTGGGAGGGGTTTTCTTTACCGCCTCGATCTCCTCCCAGACCGCCGCCTCCAGGTCCGCCGAGGTGTGGGGTTCCTTCGGATAGCCCGCTACCAGGAAAAGCGACGGATAGCGGCTGCCCGGCAGCGAATGATGCGAGCCGGCGTAGAGCGCGACGCTCTTCCCTTCCACGAGGTTGCGGTAGAAGCGGCCGGTCTTTCCGTTGGAGAGCACTTCGCTTAGCATGATCAGCGCCGGGGTGTCCGGGTGGGCTTCGCCCGGGTTGTGGAAGCCCATGTAGAAGGCCGGCTTGGCGTCGAAGAAGACGTTGACGCGCCGCTCGGCGTCCTGCTCAGGTTCGGCGGTGTAGGCGTCGGAGGGCAGGGCCTTGGCCCGCCAGCCGCCGAAATATTTTTCGGTCATGCGGACGATCTTCTCCGCGTCCACGTCGCCGACTATGGCGAGCGTGGCGTTGTTGGGGACGTAGAAGGTTTCGTAGAACCGCTCCGCGTCGGTGCGCGTCAGTTTCTTCAGGTCGTCCATCCAGCCTATGGTGGGATTGTGATACGGGTGGGCCTTGAAGGCGGCGGCCGAGAGGTTCTCGAAGAGCACGCTGCCGGGCTTGCTCTCGCCCATGCGCAGTTCTTCCATTATCACGCTGCGCTCCTTGTAGAACTCGCGCAGGACGGGGTTCTTGAACCTGTCCGACTCCATTATCATCCAGGCCTCGACCCTGTCGGCCGGCAGCGAGACCTGGTATACCGTGTAATCCACCGCCGTGGCCGCGTTCATGCCGTTGGCCCCGAGCTTCTCATAGGTGCTGGTGAACTCGCCGGAGACGGAGAGCTCCCCGGCCTCTTTCTCCAGCGCGGACAGCCTGGAGGTCAGCTCTTCGACCTTCGCCCTGTCGGCGGAGGCACCCCTGGATTCCTCGGCTATGAGGGCCTGGGCCGTTGCCTCTATCTTGTCCAGCACCTTCTTCTCTTTGGAGTAGTTCCTGGTGTTCATCGTCTCGGTGCCCTTGAAGGCCATGTGCTCGAAGACATGGGCCAGGCCGGTCTTGCCGGAAGGGCAGTCCACATTGCCCACCTTGAAAGTCATGGCGAAGGAGACCGTCGGCGCGAATTTCTTCTCGAGTATCAGCAGCCGGAGGCCGTTCTTGAGGGTATAGGAGACCACCGGCGGATACTTGGGGTCGGTCTCGACCGAGGCTCCCAGTTTTTCAAGGGCTTTGGCGTCGGCGGCTTTGACCGATAGCGGCGCGGCCAGCAGCAGCAGGCCGGGAAGAAGAGCTGAAAGATTCATTATTTCCTCCATAATGGCGCCGGTTCTCACGGGGAAAGCCGGCGTCTAATTATACCAGTTAAATTACTGTCCAATGGGGCGGGGAGGTATCGGGTCTTTGGCGCGTCCCGGGGCGACCATGCGCCGCGGCGAAGCGGCCGCGTTCTGGCTGGAAATAGAGATATTTTCACAGGAAAATTAATTTTTCGCAAACGGGCTTTTTTGGCGCTGTTTTGGCTCTAAAATGAGTAAAACGGGCATTTTTAATGGCACTTAAATTGCTTTACTTGCTTTCGTGGGGGAGTATAGGCCGGAAAACAAAGGCCGGACCAACAAACAGTTAAGGAAGGATACAATGAACTCAAAAAACATCTTAAAGTCGCTGAACCTGACCGATGGGGAGGTCCTGACGCTGGAAAAGCTCAACGACCGCATGGAGTTTCAGGCGCTGTCGCCTGTGGCCGGAATGGAGAAGGGAGGCGAGGTGGACCAGTGTGTTTTCTATATTCACATAGACTGCTTCGATTGTCTTAACTGCCCTTCGCTCTGCAGCAGCGTACTCAATCCGTGCGACTGTGACGGCCCCGTGGGCTACATAAACTGCCACCCTTACAAGGGTTAAATTGGTATATTTAGGAGGACGAAATGAAAGCGATAATGATAATGATGCTGGCGGCCGCGCCCGCCTTCGCCGCGATAGAGCCGCGGGAGAAGGAGGAACTGGCCGTCCCGATGGAACTGGATACCTCCACTTTCGAGAACGACGTGGAGGGCGTCTCCGATAAGCTCCGCCGTTTACTGTGGGAGTCGAAGAAGGAGAAGAACATACGGCAGGTCAACGAGGCGGGCAAAGATCCCGCGGCGGCCCAGGTCGCGCTGGATTCGCTCGCCAAGGACCATCCTGAGGTTAAGGAGCGGGAGCCTCACGTCTTCGACTATTTCCAGGGCGCCATCTCTTTCTGGCAGCGCGACTTCGCAGGCTCGTACAGGAGCTTCGACTCGGCCATCAGGCTGCTTAACCAGAAATATCCCGACGGGGTCCCGCAGGGGGGAGTTCACGCCAAGAAGAACGCTTCCTTCTTTTCAAACCTGTACATGGGCCGCGGGACCGTGTCCATGTTCCTGGGCCGCGACGCCGAAGCATTGAAGGATATGAACGTGGCGATACACTATTCGCCGAAGCCGCGGCCGGACATGCAGGTCAACCGCAGCCGGGCGCTCATCCGCCTGAAAAAATACCAGGAAGCCTCAGAGGCCCTTGATCACGCCTTCGGGATAAGCGCCGAGTGGACGGCCGCCGTCTCCGACAGGCCGGAGATTTGCCGGATACTGGCCAAAAGATCGCTGCAGCCCCGGGTCTGCGCGCCCGCGAAATAAAGAAAAGGAAAAGACATGAGCTACAACATCAGCCGCTACCTTAACGTCATAGACCTGGGAGGATCCGCGCTGCTCTTCAACGGCGTGAACGGCTGCCTGGACGAGATCTCCGGCGGGCCGGCGGAGATCTTCCTCTCGGGCGACCGGGAGCGGCTGGGAGAGCTTTCCTCCGAAGACGCCGCGGCGCTTCTCAGGCGCGGCCATATCACGACCCTTCCGCCGGAAGAGGAACTGTCCCGGTTCGGGACCTTCGCCGGCGCTCTCTACGAAAAACAGGCGAAAGAGACGAAGGCGGCCGGGATAATGCTGCTGATGAGCTATAACTGCAACCTGGCCTGCAAGTACTGCTACCAGCAGGAGCACCGGCCCGGCAAATCCAAGGCGGTCATGACGGAAGAGATGGTGGACAATGTTTTCGACCGTCACCTCGCTTCGATAATCCCCGGAGCCGAGCTCAAGAACTGCAATATCTCCTTTTACGGCGGTGAGCCCTTCCTGCCGGCGAACCTGCCGGTCATCCGCAAGGCGCTGGGCTACGCCGCGAAATACAAGATGCCCGCCACCGCCATCTCGAACGCCACGATGGTGGACTCGATGCCGGAGATCTTCGGCCCCGGCCCCGGGCTGGTCAGCCAGGTGCAGGTGTCGCTCGACGGCGACAAGCCGCTGCACGACTCCTCGCGCGTGCCCGCTTCCGGCGAGGCCACCTATGACAAGATGCTGGCCAACATGGCCATGCTGCTGGAACGCGGCACCCGGATCAGCATCCGGCTTAACCTGGACAGGCGCACGCTGGAGTCGGTGCCGTCGCTGGTGAAGGACCTCAAGGAAAAGAAGATACTCGGCAATAAGCTCGCCACGATCTACGCCAGCCCGCTGCACGACAATATCGCCAGGGTGGACGCCACGGATTTCATGGACATGACGGACCTCTCCTCCCGCGTCTTCGACCTGGGAATAGACCTGGAGCACCCGGTCAGCCTGCGCGCCAACGAGCTGAGCCGTCTTTTCGGCCTCAAGAAGGGCCTCGGCCTCATGAAGACCTGCTTCTGCATGCAGACCATGCAGCGCACGCTGGTCGTGGACCCCTTCGGCGACCTTTACGCCTGCTTCGAAGAGGCCGGCTACCCGGAGCACCGTGTCGGGCATGTCTCGCGGGAGGGCGTCGAGTTCTTCCCCCTGCACGATAAATACAAGACCAGGCATATCGCCAATATGCCCGAGTGCCTGGAATGCTCAGTGGCCCTGGCCTGCGGCGGGCAGTGCGGCGCCAAGTGCCGGGCCAAAACCGGCGACATCTTCAAGCCGCATTGCGAGGACACGAAGAAGGTCATACTCGAATCCGTGAAGCTCGCCTACCAGCGCAACGCCGCCGGCGCCGCGGCCGGCGACGGGCGGAGCGAACCGGACCTGGTCTCTGCGCATGGCTGATAACGATCCCGCTGGCCTGGAGCTGTACGAGAATCACCTGAAAGGGGCGTACTCCGTCCCCAGCGGCGACAAGGTGCTGGCGATCACCGACACCTCCTGCTACACGCTGGCTGAAGAGACGGCCTGGCTGAAAGACAATATCCCCGGCAAGGGCGGGAAGAGCGAATATCTGCGCGCGATGTCCGAGCTGGGGATAGAGGACCCGGTCAGGATATTCGACAAACTGCTGGCCATAGGCGCCCTGCGCCACGCGGCGAAGCGCTCGTTCTCCGACGTTCTGCGCGCCGTGATATCGCCCAAGATACGCCTGCTGCCCTCCCGGGCGCAGGAAAAATTATTCTCGATTTTCGGGATCGGCCCCGGCGTTTTCGACAAGGCCCTGCGCGTTCTGGCCTGGCCGGCCGCCGCCGGGCTGGCCTGGGGTCTCCTCTATTCCGCCGCGCCTTCGCTGGCCGTCCCTCC
>DNQL01000124.1 GCA_003500765.1 Elusimicrobiota bacterium
GACAGGAGAGGCCGCAGCGCCGGCCCGATAACAGGCCGCGCCGCGACGAGCCTATGGGCGCCATGGCCGAGGCGATGCGCGCTTTCATGGAAAAACAAGGCCGCTAAGGAGTCCTCCGCCGCATGGGCCTAAAAACCGGCCCCGCATGGGTCCATAGCCCCTGCGGGGCCGGCGCATATCCGGCTAAAATATAAGCGTGAAGTCCTTCCTTAAATTCTCCATCGGCGGCCTCCTGCTCGCGGCCGCTTTATTCATCGCCCCGGCCGCCGAGGCCGCGAGGGTCTATGATTTCAACGCTCTCTACCGCGGCCTGGGCTATCCTTCGCCCGACTATTTCGGCTCGACAGCGGACGAAGTGATGGACCTGCAGACCTACACCAGCAAGGACGACACTTTTTACGGCGAGATAAACGGCTACCTGCGCTTCCACCCGGAGCCTTACGAGTGGTACGGCACCGGGCCTGACGACGCTAAACTGATAGTGGAGCGGCTGGACAATATCATGGGCCGCGCGCCCGCCGTCCCGGGCGACATCGTCCTCTTTCGCGGCCTCGGCCTTGGCTGGCACGGGAACAAGCCGTTCGCCGACGGCGAGGAGTTCACCGACAGGGGGTATGTCTCCACGTCGGTCTCCTACGAGGTGGCCCGCTATTTCGCCGTGGAGAAGGACCCGGAAGAGGCGGAGACTTCCCGCCGCGCCGTCTTCGTCATCTATTTCACGCGCCCGGCCGAGCGCGGCATACTCGTCGACCAGGGCGAGGACGAGGTCATGCTGGAGCGCGGCCGCAGGTTCCGCGTGATGGCCCGCAAGGAAGGGGTAAAAAAGTATGATGTTTACCTGGTGCAGGCCTGCGCCGGGGAATGCGAGGCGGCGCTGCGCCCGCAGGCTGAAATTTTCTGGTCGGGTTTTGACGCGGGCGATTGAAAAGCGAATTATGATGAAGGGGCGATCCATGATCCTCGTGGTTGACGACGATAAGAAGACCTGCCGCCTGATAAGCGCGGCCCTGGCCGCCAAAGGCTACGGCACGGCGGTCGCCTACAATGGCCGCGAGGCGCTGGATTACCTGAAGGGGGCGGACAGGCGCCCCAGCCTTATCCTGCTGGACCTGATGATGCCCGAGATGAACGGCTGGGAATTCCGCAAGGCCCAGCAGAGCGACCCGGCCCTGGCCGATATCCCTGTGGCGATAATCACCGGTTTGGAGGGCGGGGGGGAGGGCGTTTCTTCCATCGGCGCCGTGGACGTGCTCTACAAGCCCTCGCGCATAGAGAACCTGACCGCCCTTGTCTCCCGTTTCTGCGACAATTGACCGGTATTGCGTCCCCGGTCCCGAGGGCCGCCCGCCGGGCGGCCTTTGTCATTCCCGGCGGCGGAAAATGTAGAATTTAGCGATGCGCCGGGCGATAGACTGGATACTGCTCATAGCGACGCTGGCTTTCGCGGCCTGGTACTGGCACTCGCACCGCGTCGAGCTGCGTTCTACCGCGGCCATAATAAAGATCAGGATGAAGCCCTGTTCGTCCCCCGTTTCGTATTACGTCGCCGGTATCGATCCCCGCTACGGCCTGACGGAGGCGGAGTTCGCTGGCATCCTCAAGGACGCCGAATCCATCTGGGAGGGCCTTTCCGGGCTCGACCTGCTGGAGCGCGCGGACGGCGGCGGGGATATAGCCGTCAGCATGGTCTACGACGTGCGGCAGGAGTCCGTGGACAGGCTCAGGAAGCTGGGGTTTAGCACGGACCGCACGGCGGCGGCTTATGAACAGTTGAGGAAGCGTTACGACTCCATGTCGGCGGCATTGGCGCCTCACAGGGCGCGGATGGACGCCAGGATGGCGGCCTATAAAAGGGACGAGGCCGAGTATAATTCCGTAATCGCCGAATACAACAGGATAGGCCGCGCCACGCCCGCCCAGAAGCGCATTTTCGAAACCGTCAGGTCGCGGCTGGCGCGGGAATACGCCGGCCTGAAGCGGCTGGAGGCCGCGGTCAACGCCGATATAAATACGCTCAACGCGCTGGCCACCGCTATGAACCAGATGATACTCGACCTCGACATGAACGTGGAGCAGTATAACCGGGAGGGCTCGGCCATGGGCGTCTACGAGGAAGGTATCTACAGGCAGGACGCCCGCGGCCGCGCCATAGAGCTCTACAAGTACCACGACCGGGACCAGCTGCTGCGCCTGGCGGCGCACGAGATGGGGCACGCGCTGGGCCTGGGTCACGTGGACGACGAGCGGGCCGTCATGTCGGCGCTGAACAACGGCAAGAATTTCGAGCTGCGCCCGGCCGACCTGGCCGAGCTTCAGAGGGCCTGCACGCCGCCGCTGCGCCGGGCCTTCGACCGCCTTTTCAGCCGGGGAGAGGAGGAAAAGCCCTCGTGACTCTCCCGGACATGAATTCCCTGGAGGCCGGCGCGCTGGCGCTGTGGAGCTCGCCCGCGGCGCAGGCCCTGTTGGTCCCGGTGCGCACGCTGAGCAGCATCAGCGCGATGTTCTGGATGCTGGCGCGGCTCTCGAACCTGCTGATGGCGGTAGTCAAGCGCGTCGTCTTCGCCGAAGCTTACGCGCTGCTCAACGTGGTTTACGCCTCGCTTCTCTCCGCCGCCTACGCGCTGATGATGTTCTATACGGCCCTCCACGGGCAATGGCATCCGTCGCTGCTCTGGCGGGAGATCTGCGGCTTCGGCTTCATGTACGTCATGCTGGGCGTCACCTTCCGGGACCGGCGCACGGGAAAGCTGAAGCCGCATACGCCGCCCGCTTTCTTCCTCGGCACGGTAGGCTATCTTTTCCTGTCGAGGGCGCCTTCGCTTATCAAGCTGCCGGGCGTGGCGGAGTTTCACCGTGTACTCGAGCTGTTCGCCGCCGGCGGCTGGGGCTGGCTGATGACCGGCTTGACGGCCCTGGTCATGACCTGGTCCATACTCCATATGCTGGTCAGCGAAGTGTGGTTCGGCCTGAGCCCGCTGCTCTTCCGGCTGAAGCTCATAAAGTCGCTGCCAATACGCTTCCGCTTCGACGAGAGCGGGGGGCGCGGCGTGGTGCCTTCCCTGTCGCGCTCGTGGTTCCTGCTGACGCTGCTGATAGGCGGCGCGGCCGTGGCCTGGCACTGGTGGCCTAAACTGCGCGCCGCGGGCGAGGCCGCGGGTCCGG
>DNQL01000030.1 GCA_003500765.1 Elusimicrobiota bacterium
CCCTTGCCGCCCGCGCCTGCCATCATCTTCGGGTTCATCCAGAAAGCCATCGCCGCCAGGAACATCGCCAGCGACAGCGCGGGCAGGCCCAGCCGCCCGGCCCTGCCGGAGGCGGCCAGCGTGGCGGCAGTCAGCCGCCGGGCCAGCAGTATGGAGACGGCCGCCAGGGCGGCTATGAAAGCCAGTACCACGGTTTTTTCGGCCTGGTCGCTGCGGCCGGCAGCCCTCATGGCGTCGGTGGCCCAGCGTACCGGCCCCATCAGGGTCAGCGTGCCCAGCAGGAAGCCGGAGAAGACCCAGTGCCAGAGAAAGATCAGGGTTCCCCTTACTCCGTATGTCTTTTTCACGCGGCCTCCGGTATTATTTTATGACTTTCCTGACCTGGGCGCCCCAGTGGGTCTGCCTGAAGGAGATCGTGGCGCGGATCCGCTCCAGGAGCATGATCTGCCTGTAGCCCAGGAACTCGCCCGCGCCCAGCAGGCAGAGACGCAGTATGTCGGACGTGCGCCTGTAGCGCCTGAAATTATAGGTGTCCAGCACGACGGCCGAGATGTTGATGGTGACGCCCCAGATGACGGCCAGCAGGAAGATCATGACCATGAAACGGGTGTCGAGCATCCCGAAAAACCAGAAGAGCGGGACGGCTATATATCCGAGCAGTTCTATGACGGGGCCCAGCAGCTCCACGAAAAAGAAATAGGAGACGCCGAGCAGGCTGGTCGCGCCGTATTTCCTGTTGAGTATCATCTCCCTGTTGGTCAGCAGGGCGTCTATCATGCCGCGGTGCCACCGGTTGCGCTGCCTCAGCAGCGCGCCCAGCGTGAAAGGGGCCTGGGTCCAGCAGACCGGGTCCGGCACGAACAGGATCTTGTAAGGGATGCCTTTGTCCTTGCAGTGCCTGTGCAGGCGCATGACCAGGTCCATGTCCTCGCCGACGGTCCTGCGGTAACCGTTCACGGCGATCACCATGTCCTTGCGGAACACGCCGAAGGCGCCGGAGATGATCAGCAGGCTCTTTATCGCGTTCCAGCCGGTGCGGCCCGAGAGGAAGGCGCGGGTATATTCCAGCACCTGCATCGCCTCCAGCGAGGTGTCTGGCATTTTTATGTCGGTCACCGACCCGTTCCTTACCGTGCAGCCGTTGAGGACGCGGATGATTCCGCCGGTGGCTATCAGCTCGTCGTCCTCCAGGAAGAGCTTGGAGGATTTAAGGATAGCGTCCGGCTCCAGCAGCGAGTCGGCGTCGATGGAGCAGAAGATGGGGTAGGAGGAGGCGTTGATGCCGGCGTTTATCGCGTCGGCCTTGCCGCCGTTGACCTTGTCCACCACGAAAAGGTTCGGGTGATCGGCGGACCTGTAAAAGCCCAGGACAGGTTCATGGGGCACCTGCAGGCGCAGCGGTTTTTTTGACGGCGCCAGGGAGAACTCCGCCTTCAGCTTTTCGAGAGTGTCGTCGCCGGAACCGTCGTTGACTACGATGACCTCGAACTCCGGGTAATGCAGGTTCAGCAGGGCTTTTACGCTCTGGATGATGACGGCTCCCTCGTTGTGCGCGGGCACTATGACCGACACGGGCTTGTAGTAGAACTCGCCGGACAGCTGGCGCCGTGCGGCGCGGGAGGTGGCCAGGTGGGAGTGGCGGATTATGTCGCGCAGCGCAAAAATTATCAGCATCGTGTAGATGGAATTGACCGTCAGGAAATAAATGAAGACCGCGTACTGGGTGGAGTGAGCGGCGAACCAGATCAGGAGTTCCACGCGGCCTCCTGCTCAAGGGCGTAAGCCGCGGTTTCGGCGGCGAACTTGTCCTGCGAGGCGGCAGCTCCGCGCAGCGCGGTCAGGCCCCGTTCCCCGGCCCTTGCCAGCGTCATGGCGGCGTTGAGGCGCACATGGTAGTTGGGGTCTGAGAGGAGCCCTGTTATTTCGCCGGTCAGGTCCTCGCAGCAGAGGTGGGCGTGCTTGAGGGCCGCCAGCTTTACGCGCCAGTCGGGATTACGCAACGCCTCGGGCAGAAGCGTGAAGTCGCCGGCGCGGGCCAGCGACCTTATGCAGGCGGCCAGTATCTCGGGCTCGCCCGGGTGCGCGGCATAGTATTCCTTCAGCAGCGGCCGCCCTTTCTCGCATATGGCGGCGTAGCAGGCCGTGAGGCAGTCCCGCTTTATCTCGGCCCTCACCAGTCCGTCGCGCATTATCAGCCGCATGAATACGCCGAACTCATCTTCCTTGCCCAGCGCCTTGAGCCGTATTATCGCGTTGTAGAAGAGGTCCTCGGTGTACTTGGGCGCGAGGTAGGGCAGGCCGGAGAGCATGCGGGCCAGTTCGCCCAGGTCGTCCCTGCCGCGTACTATAAGGCTGAGCCCGCGTATAATGCGGTACTTTACGTCCGCGGAGGGCTCGGAGGCGAACAGCTCAATGAAGAAAGCCCTGTTCTCATCCATGCGGAAGACTGTGAGCATGTCCACGGCGTTGCAGCGCTTGTACCAGGAGCGGCTGCGGACCAGCGACCTGTAATGGGCGCCTATGCCGAATATGGTCAGGAGGCCGGCGGCCCGGTCGGCGACCTCTCCCTCGAAGCTGTCGAGAACGCTGGCTATGGATTCGGAGTAGGCGGCGTATTCTTCCTCCGACGAGGGGAGGGGCAGCAGTTCGGCCGGGCTGAGGGAGGTGACTATCGCGGTGGCGGCCAGGCGCTTGAGCTCGTCCTTCCTGCGCTCGGCCTTTTCGACCCTGGCTTTGTTCCAGAGCAGGTAGACTATCTGGGAAAAATTGAAGACCGACAGCAGCAGCACGGCCCAGCTGACGTATTCATAAAAGCGGGGGGAATCGGTTATGTGTTCTATCAATCGTCCGCCTGTGCAGCGGGCCTCTGGTTCACCGGGAAGGGCCCTTCCCGGATTCCAGCGCCTTTTCGACGAGGGCGTTAAGCTCCGGCATTTTGGTGGGCTTGGTTATGAAGCCGGCGACGCCCATGGAGGCGGCCCGCTTCACGTGGTGTTCCTGTTTCAGCGAGGTGATTACTAAAACCGGGATATCCCGCGATAGCGGGGCTTCTTTGAGCTGCCGTATGACCTCGAAGCCGGAAAGCCGGGGCATATTTATGTCCACCAGCATCAGGTCCGGCCTGGCGGCCGCGGCCTTGGCCAGCCCCTCTTCGCCGTCATAGGCCGATTCCACCGAGTGGCCGGCCTTTGAGAGATAGGCCCGGTAGACCAGGTGGACGGTCTCGTCGTCGTCTATTATGAGTATTTTTGCCATTTTTTCGCCGCGCCGTCCCCAGGGGACACCATGCCGCATGGTGTCCCCTGGGTGAGGCAAGCTTTATTTCAGGATAGATGCGGACTTGATATAGTCCAGTTTGGGGAAGTCGGCTTTCAGGTAGGCGTTGCCCTGCATCTGCACGCGGCCCTGGTCGGGGCCCATGCCGCGGGGGGCGCCTTCGCCGTAACCGTCGTGCAGGGCGTCGACGACGTCCATCCCGGAGGCGACCTTGCCGAAGGGAGAGAATCCCATCGAGTCCAGCTGGGAGTTGTCGCCGAAGCTGATGAACAGCTGGGTCGTGCGGGTGTTGGGGCCGGCCATCGCGTAGGAGATGTAGCCGCGCTTGTTGGACTGTTTCACCGGGTCGTCCTGTATGCGCGCGCCGCGCCAGGCCGCCGAGACCGCCGGGTCGCCGTGTATGCCGAACTGGGCCATGAATCCGCCGATGACGCGGAAGAAGGCTATGTCGGTGAAGTAGCCGGCCTTGACCAGGTTGTAGAACCTGTCGGCGCCGAGCGGCGCCCAGTCGCGGTTCACCTCGAGCGTGAAATCGCCCTTGGTGGTATTGAAAAGGACCTTGAAGCTGGCGGGAGCCTGCTCGGTGAGCCCGGCGGGGTTGAGAAGGGATGACATGTTTTTGCTGGCCTCCTTGGCCGTCGCTTCAGCGACCGGCTGTTCCTGGCTGACCGCGGCCTGCTCCGCTTCCGGTTTGCAGGCCGCGGCGGTAGAGAGAATTATCGCGGCGGCTATAGCCGCAAATTTCCTGTTTTCCATAGAGGAGATATTACCTTTTTTAAGTCCCTCCCTCAATTGGTACAATTCCCGTATGGCTACCGAAATAAGGACCGAATACCTGGGCGACGATAAGGTCAGGCTGACCCACGGGCCCACGGGTGAAACCATAATAACCGACCTGCCCCCGGATAACGGGGGGAAAGGCAGGGCTTTTTCCCCTACGGACCTCTTCACCGCCTCGCTCTCCTCGTGCATACTGACGATAATGGCGAAGGTGGCCGAGCGGGAAGGCGTCCCTTTCGCGGGGGCTTCGATAGACATCGTCAAGGAGATGAGCGAGAGCCCCCGCCGCGTCGCCCGCTTCGCCGGGCGCGTGAAACTGCCGCCGGGCCTGTCGGACGCGCAGCGCTCCAAGCTCATGGCCTGCGTCAGGGCCTGCCCCGTGCACCGCAGTCTGCACCCGGATATAAAAGTTGAGTTCGCGGAGATATGAAACGCCTCGCCGCCGCCGGCCTGCTTCTCCTGGCCGCCTGCGCGCCGGCGCCCGGGCCGCAGCCCGGAAAAAGGGAGACCGCTATGCCTGAAAAGACCGAAACGGCCGCGCTGGCCGGAGGATGTTTCTGGGGGATGGAGGAACTTGTCCGCGCCCTGCCGGGCGTTCTGGAGACCCGCGTCGGCTACGCCGGCGGTTCCCTGAGGAACCCTTCCTACGAGGACGTTAAGACCGGACGCACCGGCCACGCCGAATCCATCGAGGTCAGGTTCGACCCCGCCGCGCTGACCTACGGCGCGCTGCTGGATTTTTTCTTCAAGATACACGATCCGACGACGCCGAACAGGCAGGGCAACGATATCGGCACGCAGTACCGCTCGGCGATATTCTGTTCTTCGCCGGAGCAGAAGGCGGAAGCGGAGGCCGCTATCAAGCGGGCCTCGGCGTCCGGCCGCTGGAAGCGCCCGGTCACCACTTCCGTGGAGCCGGCGGGGGAATTCTGGCCGGCGGAGGACTATCACCAGGACTATCTGCGAAAGAACCCCGGCGGCTACACCTGCCATTACATAAGGGACTGATCCCGGGGCAATAAAAAAGAGCCGCCGCGGCGGCTCTTTTTTTATTTCAGGCGGACCGGGCTATTTGTGCTCGAGCTCGAACTTGCGCTCGTCGGCCAGCTTGCGTATCTCCTCGGCGAACTTCGGGTTCTCCTTCGCCGCCGCTTCGAAATGGTCGGCCAGCAGGACGAAGACCCGGGTGGGCTCCTCGCAGGTCACCGTGGCGTTGCGCGGCTGGCGGGAGAGCAGCGCCATCTCGCCGAAAAAGTCGCCTGGCCCCAGGTCGGCTATCTTTTTTGGGAAAGGCAGGAACCCGCGCTTGACCTTCACGCTGACCGCGCCGGAGTCGATGGCGTAGAAGGCGTCGCCGGGATCTCCCTGCGAGCAGATCTTCTCGCCCTTCTCGTATTCGCAGAGCATCACCCAGGCCAGTATCTTCTCCAGCAGCGCCATGCTCATGGAGGAGAAGAATTTTATCTTCGCCGTTATGCCGGTGAACCTCACGGTGTCGGCGTCGGTCATCGGGAGCTTTTTCATTTTTCTTCCTTCTCCGCGATGAGCTTCAGCGCGGAGTCCTTGTTTGAGGCGGCCACCATGACCCGGAACATGACGGCGGGGCCGAAAACGGCCACGCTGCCGACGGCGTTGGAGTCGAAAAGGAAAGCCGGCACGCCCGCGGCCTCAAGCATTTCGCGCACGAGGGCCGCCTCGTGAAAATTCTGGCTGCGGAAAACGCATTCCGGGTCGTCCTGTTTCATTGGAACCTCCCCCGCGATATTCTAGCAAAAAAAACGGCGGCGGCTTCCCGACGGGAAATTTTGATTTCATATTTTCATTTGTTAAACTGAACACGCGGGGATAAAGGGAAATAAAGCGCGTTCCTGCGTTCCTCCCCGGCTTACGGAGGTCATCCTTATGGCGAACACTGCGGCGGCCAAACCTTCCCAGGCCTTAAAAGGCGCGATAAGCTCGTTCATCGAGCGCAACTACCGGCATTTCAACTCCCTGGCCCTCAAGAACGCGGCCGACGCCTACAACGCCCACATCGAAAAGGGCGGCAAGATGTTCCTGGCCATGGCGGGCGCGATGAGCACCGCCGAACTGGGCATAACCCTGGCCGAGATGATCCGCCAGGGCAAGATACACGGCATTTCCTGCACCGGCGCCAACCTCGAAGAGGACGTCTTCAACCTCGTCGCCAACAACGAGTACGAGAAGGTCCCGCATTACCGCGACCTGAGTCCCGAGCAGGAGAAGGAACTGATGGACCGCGGCTTTAACCGCGTCACGGACACCTGCATCCCGCAGGACGTGATGTACCACATCGAGGACCATATCGTTAAGCGCTGGAAGAACTCCGAGAAGACCGGCAACCGTAAGTTCCCGCACGAGCATTTCTACGACCTGCTGCTCTCCGGCGACATCAAGAAACATTACCAGGTGGACCCGGCCGACAGCTGGCTGCTGGCCGCCGCCGAAAAGAACCTGCCCATCTATGTGCCCGGCTGGGAGGACTCCACCCTCGGCAACGTCTACGCCGCCAAGTGCATAAAAGGACAGCTCAAACCCGGCACGATGAAGACCGGCGTCGAGTACATGATGCACCTGGCCGACTGGTACCAGAAGGCCAGCCGGGAGAGCGATCCCGGCCTCGGCTTTTTCCAGATAGGCGGCGGCATAGCCGGCGACTTCCCGATCTGCGTGGTCCCGATGATAGAGTGCGACCTGCGCAAGGAAGTCAAGATGTGGGGCTACTTCTGCCAGATCTCCGACAGCATCACCAGCTTCGGCTCCTATTCCGGCGCCGTGCCCAACGAGAAGATCACCTGGGGCAAGCTGGCCGTGGACACGCCGCGCTTCGTCATAGAGAGCGACGCGACGATAGTGGCCCCGCTGCTGTTCAGCTACGTCCTCAACCGCTGAGCGCCCGGGCCCGATGAAGACCGCCGCGGCGCTGCTGCTTTTACTGCTGGCGCCGGCCTTTCCCGGGTCGGCGGCGGACTTCCGCGACGAGACCATATACCTGGCGCTGACCGACCGCTTCGCCGACGGAGACCCCTCCAACAACGATATCTACGGCGACGAATACGTCCCGGGCAATCTGCGCTACTACCAGGGCGGCGATTTCCGGGGCCTTATGGGCAACCTCGGCCACATAAGGGACATGGGTTTCAGCGCCGTCTGGATAACTCCGCCGGTCATGCAGCCTCCCGGCCGCTACGTAAACTCCTCCGAAACCTACGACGCGGCCGGCTACCACGGCTACTGGGGATGGGACTTCTCGCGTATAGATCCGCATCTTGAATCGGCCGGCGCGACTTACGCCGACTTGATAAAGAAGTTCCACTCGAAGGGCCTTAAGCTCATCCAGGACGTTGTTCCCAACCACGGGCACGGCGGCGACACGCATCCGTCGGTGCGATGGCACGCCGAGAACGGAAAGGTGCGCGGCCTGGGTCTGGAGTTCGACTACCACGCCGACGACAGGGGCTGGTTCACCCGCGAGGGTCCGGTGCTGGCCGACCTGCTGGACTTCAACGACTCCAACCCCGCGACGGTGAAATGGCTGACGGACATATACCTGAAGTACCAGGCTATGGGAGTGGACGCCTTCCGGCTGGACACCGTGGTCTGGATGAGCGACTCTTTCTGGAGGGAGTTTACTTCCGCCCTGCACGCCGCGAAGAAGGATTTCTTCATCTTCGGCGAGGCCTGGACCCGCGACGATTTCGACATGATTGCCCGCTACAGTCGTCTCGCCGAAGGCGACCCCATGAATTCCGCCATGAGCCTGCTGGATATGCCGCTTTCCTCCATGGGGACCTGGGGCCCGATGGAAGAGGTCTTCAAGGGCGGGGATTATTCGAAGGCCGACGCTGTATTCGCGCACGACCACAAGTATAAGGACGCTACCTACCTCGTCACTTTCCTGGATAACCACGACAAGCCGCGGTTCAACGGCACCGGAGAGGAGGGACAGGGGACGCCGGCCTCGGCCGAACAGTACTTCGACGCGCTGAATTTTTATTTCACCGTCCGCGGCATCCCGTGCGTCTTCTACGGCACCGAGGTGAGGATGGCCGGCGGGAATGATCCGGACAACCGCCGGATGCTCGGCGCGGAGGGGATAAAGAAAGCGAAGACCGACCCGGTCTATCATCACCTTAAGAAGCTCAACGCTATGCGGCGCTCCGCCGCCCCGCTGCGCAGGGGCGCCCAGACCCTTCTTTCTTCCTCCCGGGATTCCTATGTTTTCAGGCGCGACTACCAGGGAGAGACGGCCGTGGTGCTGCTCAACAAGGGTTCCTCTCCGGCGCTGCTCAAGGCCGGCGGCCTGCCCGCGGGAAAGTACCGCGAAATTTACGCCGGCGAAAAAGTACGGGTCTCAGGCGGAGCCCTGTCGGCGGAAGTCCCCGCCCACGGCGCGCGCGTTTTCGTAAAGGGTAAAGTTAAAGGCCGGCCCTGGCGCCTGCCCGGCGGCCCGGAATACGGAAAATAAGGCATACCATGATAAACCCCAAGGAAATTTCAAAAAGGCGCACTTTCGCCATCATCTCCCACCCGGACGCCGGCAAGACCACGCTGACCGAGAAGTTCCTGCTCTACGGCGGCGCCCTTCAGCTGGCCGGCTCGGTCACCGCCCGCCGCAAGCAGCAGAGCACCTCTTCCGACTGGATGGAACTGGAGAAGAAGCGCGGCATCTCGGTCAGCTCCACGGTGCTGCAATTCGACTACGGCGGCTGCAAGGTAAACCTGCTCGACACTCCCGGCCACCGCGACTTCTCCGAGGATACCTACCGCGTGCTGATGGCCGTGGACTCGGTCATCATGGTGCTCGACGCGGCCAAGGGCATAGAGGCCCAGACGCTCAAGCTCTTCGAGATCTGCCGCATGAGGCAGATCCCGATCTTCACTTTCATAAACAAGATGGACCGCCCCGCCAAGGAGCCGCTGGAGCTGCTCGACGAGATAGACAAAGCGCTGCAGCTGCAGACTTACCCGGTTAACTGGCCGCTGGGCATGGGTTCCGACTTCAAGGGCGTCTTCGACAGGCGATCGCGCGACCTGCACCTATTCGAGCGCGTGCCGGGCGGCGCCTACCGCGCGCCCCTGACCGTGGTGAAGGACCTGGACAAGGAGCTGGCCGGCAAGGCCGATCCCGTATCGACGGCCCGGTTCCTGGAGGAAGTCTCCATGCTCGACGCCGTGGGCGACGAGTTCGACCGAGAGGCCGTGCTGCGAGGCGACCTGACGCCGGTCTTCTTCGGCAGCGCGGTGAATAATTTCGGCGTGCAGCTGCTGCTGGACAACTTCCTGGCGATGGCGCCGGAGCCGCGGGCGCAGTCGGCTCTCTCCGGCCCGGTGCCCGTGGACGATCCCCGCTTCTCCGGCTTCGTGTTCAAGATACAGTCGAACATGGACCCCAAGCACCGCGACCAGATAGCCTTCCTGCGCGTCTGCTCGGGCCGCTTCGAGCGCGATATGAAGGTCTTCAACGCGCGCACGAAAGAGACGCTGCGCATCTCGAGCTCCCATAAGCTTTTCGGGCGCGAGCGCGAGACCGTCGACGAGGCTTACGCCGGAGACGTCATCGGTATAGTGGGACACGAGGAGTTCCGCATCGGCGACACGCTCACCGAGGACCCTTCGATAATATACCCGGAAGTGCCCAGGTTCCCGCCGGAACACCTGGCCTTCCTGCACTGCGGCAATACGGCGCAGTTCAAGCGCTTCCGCGCCGGCTTCGACCACCTCCTTCAGGAAGGAGTGGTGCAGACCTTCAATATCCCCAGCTCCCAGTCGCGCGTGCCGCTGCTGGGCGCCGTGGGCCCGCTGCAGTTCGAAGTGCTGCAGTACCGCCTCGCAAACGAATACGGCGCAGACGCGCGGCTGGAGCAGACTTCGTGGGAAGTGCTGCGCTGGCTGGGAAAGGATTCGGAGCCGGTCACCGAGGACATGCTGCCGACCGGCGCGCGGCTGGCCGAGGATCCCGACGGCAGGCCCGTGCTGCTCTTCGCGCGGGAATGGGACTGTAAATATTTCCTGGAGCGCCACCCCAAGGTGACGCTGTCCAAGCTGCCGCCCCGGTAGGAACGATGAAATGAAAAAACTCGTGATGTGGGAAATACTTCTTATACTGGCCAGCGTGCCGATGTTCCGCTCGCTCTGGATGTTCCTGGACAGGTTCGACTGGATGAGCTCCACGGCGGGGCTGCTGGTCTCTTTCGCCGCCGGAACCCTGCTGGCCGCGCGGGCCCTGGCCGGCGTCAATTCCCGCTGAATCCCCGCGCTTTTCTAGCGCCGCAGGACTTTTATTCCCAGCGCGGACGCCTTACCGGATATTCCCGGCGCCGCCCCCGGGACCTTGACGGACTCTATCTCCTCCACCGGCACCGACTCCCATATCCTGCCCTCCAGCCAGCCCACGTCGTGCCGGGCGATAAGACCGGGTATCGCCTTGTCAGGGGCCCCGGCGAAATCGGCGAAAGCGGCCGGCGGCAGCGCGCGCAGCTCGCCCGTCACCTGCAGGGCCAGGGCGCGGGGCAG
>DNQL01000231.1 GCA_003500765.1 Elusimicrobiota bacterium
TGCGTGCACGACGCCTTTGTCCTGGAGGAGGGAGGCTGCGCCTGGTTCGCCGAGCACGAGCACGGCGAGGGCGGCCGGCGCCGCCTGCTGCTGCCCGTCTGCCGCCCTTTCCGCATGCCAGCGCCGGCCGAACTGGCCGACGGGGCCGCGCGGCTGGGCTACCGCGAGTTCCGATATGTGCCGCAGGACTGGCTGGACGCCGTCGGGCGGGGCGAAGCGGAGAAATACTTCGCCGTGAAGGAGGAGGACGGCTTCCACGATTATATCTACGAGCGGGCCGCGCTGGTTTCGCTGGACGGCCGGCGCTACGCCAAGAAGCGCAACCTCGTCTCCCAGTTCGAGAAAGCCTGCGGTCCTTCCGCCGTCGTCGGGGAGATGAAAGGCGCCTGCCTGAAGAACTGCCTCGACCTCTTCGACCACTGGGAGAAGTCCCGCGGCGAGGCCATGGATATCAAGAAATGCGAGCGCAAGGCCATAGCCAACGCGCTTAATCATTTTAAGGAGCTCGAGATGTCCGGCGTCGCGGTCGAGATATCCGGCCGCCTGGCCGGCTTCGCTTTCGGCTCGCGCCTTAGCGACGGGACCTGGACGCTCAATTTCGAGAAGGCCGACATCTCGTTCAAGGGCCTTTACCAGTTCCTCGACCGGGAGGCGGCCCGCGCCGTGCCGGCCGCCTATTCGTTCATCGACAAGGAGAACGACCTTGGCCTGGCGGGTCTGAAAAAAGCCAAGGAATCATATTTCCCGTCCCGCCTGGTGAAGTCGTACACGCTGGAGCTGAAGAAGTGACGACGGACGTGCCGGAACTGCTGCGGTTCGGCAATCTCTCGGGGGAGCCCGGCCTGGTCCACGCCGTCTCCACCCGCTCAGGCGGCGTCAGCTCCGGGCCTTACGCTTCGCTGAACCTGGGCGAGGCGACCGGCGACGACCCGGCCAAAGCCGCGGAGAACATGCGCCGCTTCATGGCGGCCGCCGGCATGCCGCCCGAAAGGCTGGCCGCCATGCGCCAGGACCATACCGCCAACGTTGCCGAGGTGCGCGGGGACTGGCCCTTCGGCCCGCCGGGAGAGCCGGTATTCCAGCCGCATATCGACGGTATGGTGACCCGGCTGAAGAACACCCCGCTGATAGCTTTTTCCGCCGACTGCGCCACGGCCGTGTTCTATGACAGGACCAACGCGGCCCTCGGCGTGATGCACGCGGGCTGGCGCGGCGCGGTACAGAATATTTTCCGCGCGGCTTTCGAGCGTATGGCGCTGCTTTACGGCAGCCGGCCGGGCGACATATCCGCCGGCGTAGGGCCCTGCATCTGCGCGGCGCATTACCCCGTCGGGGAGGATTTCACCGCCGGGCTCGGGGCTCTCTTCGGCGCCGATAAGGCCGCCCGGCTGCTGCGCCGCGTCGATGGCCGCGCCCACTTCGACCTGCGGGCCCTGCTGCGCGAGCAACTGCTGGAGCTGGGGATAACGAACCACGAGTTCTCGCCGCTCTGCACCCGGGAGGACGAGCGGCTGTTCTCGTGGAGGCGCGACAAGGGCGTAACCGGCCGCTTCGCCCTGGCCGCGATGCTGAAATAAGGAAAATTATTCCAGAGTTTGTCGGGGAAACACCCCTGAATAACCATATCCGGCGCTCCACGGCTTTACCGCGATTTACCGCGATTTACCGTCGTTTGACAGGTTATAGTTTTAATCGTAACATTGATTTTGTGGCTCGGGGTCGACCTATGAAAAAAACCGCCGGCGCTGTCATAGCGTCAGCCTTGTTGTTTATCGCTTTTTGCGGCATCTCTTTCGCCTCGGACAAAAGAACCGATAAGCTTTACGAACTCTATAATTCCACCGCCACACCCGCAAGCCAGAAGCCGCGCCTGAAGCACTTCATAGACAGGCGGGAGCGTATTGAAAAAATACTCAGTTCCGGCCGTGCGTCCCGGCAGCGCGCTTTGTCAGCGCCGGCCTCCGTCAAAACCACCGGCGTTTCTTCCGCCGCCCCGCTTGCCGCCGACACCGCATTTAAGCTGGGCGAGGTCTATTGCTACCCCAATCCGGCCAAAAGGACCAATCCCACTTTCCACATAGAAACCGGCCTGGCCGACAAGGTGGAACTGAAGATCTACGACGTTTCAGGCGATACTGTCCACGAAACGACGCTCTCGGGCGTGCCGGGGCTTATAGACGACGGCCAGGGCCCGCAGTACGCCTATGAATACCAGTGGGACGTCAGGAACGCGGGCAGCGGCGTCTACATCTTCAGCGTAACCTCCAGGCAGGGCGATAAAACCCTGAAGAAAACCGGCCGCTGCGCGGTGATAAAATGAAGAAGAGCGGTCTGCTCGCCGCGATTGTTTTTTTCTTAACCTCCGCCGCCGTCTCCGCAGGCGGGACCACGGCCGCTTTTCTTAAGCTCGGTTCCGGCGCCCGGGCTACCGGGCTTGGCGGGGCCTTTACCGCCGTCTCCGGGGACATTAACGCCATCTCCTATAACCCGGCCGGACTGGCCGGTCTTAAAAGAAGCGAAGCCGGCTTTACCCGCGCCGAACTGGTGGAGGGCGTCAGCTATAATTCCCTCGGTTATTCCCGGCCGGCCGCCGGGGGGACAATGGGCCTGGGCGTGAATTACCTGGGCCAGTCTTCCATCGAAGGCCGCGGCGCGAACCGCGAGGTTACCGGCTCGTTCCAGGCTTCCGATACGGCCGTAAATCTGGCTTACGCCGGTCACCTTACCGCACGGGCCGCACTCGGCCTCAACTTCAAATTTCTCACCAGCCGCATAGCCGGCGAGTCAGCCAATGGCTGGGCCGTGGACGCGGGCTGGCAGTATAAGATGCCGGTAAAAGGCCTGAGCCTCGGCCTTGCCGCGCAGAATATCGGGCCGAAGATGAGGTTCATGGACGAAGGCTCCGCCCTGCCGTTTACCGCCCGCGCCGGCGCGGGCTATATGCTGCTGGATAACGTGCTTCTTTCTTTCGACGTGAGCCGGCAGGTGAACGAAAAGAAAACTATTTTCAGCGTTGGCAGTGAATACGCGATATTCAACAGCCTTTTCATGCGGGCCGGCTATCTCGCCGACACCGTTTCCGGCGGCTCCCTGGCCGACGCCGGCGGCCTCAAGGCCGGCTTCGGCTTCAAGCTGCGCGGTTTAAATCTCGACTATGCCGTAACGCCGTTCGGCGACATCGGCAGGGCGCACCGCATAAGCCTCGGGGCGGGATTCTGAAATGAAAGGGCTGTCAGCTTTCCTGCTTAAAGCCGCGCTGCTGCCTGGCGCCGTCTGCGCGCCGGCGCTTGTCCCGGTCGACGCCGGCGCGGCGGCGTGGGACTATGTCTATACCCCCACCGCGCTGCCGGACGGATATCCCGGCGGAGCGTGGGATCTGGAAGCCTACGGGGATGCCGCGCCCTCCATCGTGAACGGCAGGCTGTATTTCAACCTGAGAAACGGTCTTTTCTTCTACGGGCGCGGCAGGGAAGCCGACCCGCGCATCTCCGCGTCCGACTTCACCTTTGAGTGGCGGCAGGAAGTATTGCGCCCCGGCAATCAATTTTCGATGGCGATGTATTACGCGGAGGACCCGTACAATTGGATCGAGTTTATGCGCCAAAACGACGGGGGGATTATGTTCGCTGACGGCACCGTCATTATGCTTCCGGAGTCTCCCGCGACAGGTCCGCACACCTACCGGCTGGTGAAAAGCGACAGCCAGGTCGAGCTCTATGTGGACGGCGCTTTAACCGGTTCTTTGCCTGCAGGCGCGCATACGGTCGACTATCTGGAACTCAGCGGCTGGGGCGCGGAGTATGCGCCTTACGAGGCCTACTGGGACCATGTCGCCTACACGCGCGGCGCTTACACCCCCGCGGAACTGCCCAGCCCTACAGCATCAACCACTACCTGCGTGGAAGTCACCGGCGTGCCTAACTGGAAGCAGTTTGACGACGGCACAAACAACTGGTGGGACGACATATATAACCACACAACGAGTTCTATCAGCAAATCCGGCTGTGCATTAACCGCCGTCTCGCAGGTAATCACAAAGCAATGGCAAAACACGGACCCCGGAGAACTGAACAGTATATTGAGGCTAACTCCTGGGGGGTTTCGTAGCGGAGGCCGCGTCAATTTTGAAGTTGTAGCTCAACTTGCATCATTAGGCTATGCAGAGGGAGATTTTACCGCGTTAGATGAGATACATACAAAATTGGAAGCGGGAAATCCGGTGATTTTATGGTTGTGGAGTTTAAAGGCAAGAGCAAACGGGATAAGGCCATCTCATTTTGTTGTTGCTGTTGGTAAATGCGGCGATACCATTTATATCAATGATCCCGGACATTCCAGTATTTACACTGGTCGGCCGACATTGGAACAGTATTTTAACAGGCTGCCAGTGGATCTGCGCGAGATCCGCGCGCTCTTGTATTACGATTGATTGCAAGGAGAAGCTGCTTATGATGAAAAAAGCCATCCTTTTGGTCGTTGCTTTTTATGTGCCGGTTATCGGGCCGGTCTATTCTGCCACGGCTGCCGATGGGGCTATTGAACTATCTGCATTTAATATGACAACCGGATATTTTGACACTCCGGCAGAGCTGCTTATTACGGATTCTCAAGGCAGAAGAACAGGGTATAGTCCATCCGCGCCATTTAATAAGACGGAGCAATTAAATATGTATCGCGAGATTCCTGGAGGGAAGTATCATCAGGATGGAATAGGATCATCCTCTGACGAGGATCCTATAGGAGTTGATGAGAGCGGCTTTTCAAATTTCCGAAGATTACGCCTACAGGGCGTGACTCCGGGTATTTATTCATTGCAAATTATCGGGAGAGAAACCGGACAATACGGTTTGGATGGAACTTTTAAGAAAAGTGACGGAACCTTGCAGTTATTAGGAGAATCCCCGGGGTTTATTGTTCAAGGGCAAACAACCACGCTGAGTATAGATTATGACCCCACCCCTGGCGCGCCCGCTCCTGTTATAACCAAGATCGTCACCTTCGACGTCCTTCGCAACGATGTTCTTGTGGCGCAGAAACTAAATCAGCTTGGCGACGACAAGTTCGCGAAAAGCCTGGTGAAGAATATTAATCTGGCCGAGAAACTCGTCGGCGTCTGCGACAGGCGCAAAGGCAAAAAGGATAAGGGCTGCCAGCCCTCTGTCGCCGTCCTGAAGCTCTTTATCAAGCGCCTGGAACTCGCCAACCGCAAATGCGATAACCCCGCCGACTGCGACGAAGAACGCGAATGGGCGGCCTTCCGCAAGGAGCACGGCAAAGATGACGATTTTAAAGACTTCTGGCTGGAGTGGGACCGCGACGACTGGCACAAGCGCAAGAAGGCGGTTAAGCGCTTCGTGACCGACGAGGCCCTGAAGATAATCAGGGAAGACGCCCAATGGCTGATAAAATCCCTCGGCGGTGAAATAGAAAAAGGGCGTGATGGTCATAACGCCGGCAAAAAGAAGGGTAGATGAAAACGGACCTATTCCTGCTAGCCCGGGCTCCCTTTAAAAGGAGCCCGGAATCTTTAGCGACGCAGAATGTCGACCTCTCCAGTTTAACTTCCCCGCTGTCGCCGCCACCCGCAAGCACGGCCGACCAGTCGGGGAAACGCCCCCAAATCACCGCCAATGATCGGGCATGATTTGGTCCCTTCTCCTGAGTCCCAAAATACCCCTTGAAACAGGTGAATAGCCCGCTTCAGTTTAATAATGTTGCTTATTTGCCTGTTCTGCAGAAGAGAACCCAAATATTTGGGAGAATTACGGTAAAGTTCCCTGGGTCTAGCCGCTAGGTAATTTACTTTAGAAGAGCAGGTTCAAGGACACTTAAAAAAGAGGACATGCTGCGCTAGACTATAACCAAAGAGACCGGCGTGTGGCGATAAATGTTTGGGGAAAAGGCAGCAGGAGCCTTTTGCTAGAATATGATTATCAGGGAGGCAGGGAAATATAAATTATGAATAAACAATCCCCGGCAAGGTTGATTCTGGTACCGGCCAGTCCCAAATATGCGGAGCTTTTTCAGCGTTGGAGAAGCCAGGTTTCGTTCGTAGAACATAATCCGCTGAAACGTCTGAGTATGGAGGAATGCCGCAAACGGCTGCTGGCAGAAGGGCATTCCTTGAAAGCCGGAGGAAACCATGAATCTTTTAGATGGTTCGCTAAACTGGAGAAGAAGATCATCGGCAGCGTCTCTCTCAACGGTATAAACGAAATGATGAAGGTGGCCGAGGTTAGTTACGGGGTGGATGAGGATTTTCAGGGTCGCGGGCTGGGAACCATTATTGTAAGCATGCTCGTGAAAAAAGCCTTTGCTGAAACGGATTTGCGCAAGCTTATTGCCTACGTGCATGATAAAAATATCCCGTCATGCAGGCTTCTGGAAAGAATCGGCTTTAAAAAGGAAGGTTTCCTTAGGGAGCACTATCTGATTAACGGCAAGCCTGCGAATGAAGTTGTCTACGGCTTGCTCCGGGCTGAGGCTTAAATTTGGAATTAAGGTGACACAGAACTTAATTCCCGGCCAGGCTGAGCAGTTCCTCTTAAACCTTAAAAAGCCTATTACATCCCGACATGTCGGGGAAACGCCCCCAAATCACCGCCAATGATCGGGCATGATCTAAGCAATTCTCACGACTCATAAAATGCCCACTGAAACGCGTCAAGCACAAGAAACGCTGCAAACGCTTCGTAACCGACGAGGCCCTGAAGATAATCAGGGAAGACGCCGTCTCCCCCCGGCTGTTTCCTTAACTGGAATTTATGCCATACTTTGAGAACCTGACGCCGGAGACTTTCGCGCTGCTGGCCGCGCTGGTGGCGCTGGCCGGGTTCATCGATTCGATGGCGGGGGGAGGGGGGCTTATCACGCTGCCCGCCTATCTCTCCGCCGGCCTGCCGCTCAACCTGCTGCTGGGCACCAACAAACTGTCGTCGAGCATGGGCACGCTGGTGGCCGCGGCCCGTTTCCTGCGCTCCTCGGCTTTCCCCCTGCGTTATCTCCTCTTCGTCTCGGCGCTCGCCGCCGTTTTCTCGGTTGCCGGGGCGGCGCTCATCTCCGCCGTGCCGCCGGAGACGGTGCGCTACCTGCTGATAATTTTCCTGCCGCCGGCGGCGCTGTTCCTGGTCGCCCGCAAGGACCTGGGGATGCGCGATACCAGCGCGCACAAGTCGCCGGAGCGTATCTGGTTCGGTTCCGGCATCATCTCTTCGGTGATAAGTTTCTACGACGGGCTGCTGGGGCCCGGCACCGGCACTTTCCTGGCTCTTTCTTTCGCCAAAGTATGCGGCTACGACCTGCTGCGCGCCACGGCGCTGAGCAAGCTGCTCAACCTCATGTCCAATGTCTTTTCCCTGGCCATGTTCCTGTACCTGGGCCGCGTCGATATAAAACTGGGCTTGGTCATGGGGCTTTTCGGCATGGCCGGCAACTGGCTGGGCGCCCACGTGGCCCTGAAGCGCGGCGCGTGGGCGATACGCACCATGCTGATAGTGGTCTCCTTCGCCCTTCTGGCCAAGGTGGCCTGGGACATGGTCAAGTGATAAACCGGGATAAAATAAGTAAAATTTAATCAAGGCAAGCACAACAGGAGACGGACCATGGATATCGAAAATTCCGTAAAAGAACTTAAAGCCACCATCGAGCTTTCCGGCGGCGCCAAACGCGTGGACCTGCTGCTCAAGAACGCGCGGGTCGTCAACACCTTCTCGGGCGACATACATAAGACCCATGTCGCCATACACAACGGCCGCGTCATCGGCTTCGGCTCATACCCCGCCAAGAAGACCATAGACCTCAAGGGGTCGTACGTCGCCCCCGGCTTCATCGACGGCCACGTCCACATCGAGAGCTCGATGGTCAAGATCCCCGAGTTCGCCCGCACGGTGCTGCCCTGCGGCACCACCTCCGTCGTCATAGACCCGCACGAGATAGCCAATGTGCTGGGTCTCGACGGCATCAAGTATATGCTCTCTTCCAGCCAGAACGCCGTGCTGGGCGTCTACGTAATGCTGCCGTCCTGCGTGCCGGCCACTCACCTGGAGACCGCCGGCGCGGAACTCGACGCCCACGACCTGGCGCTGCTGCTGGGCGACGAGCGCGTGCTGGGCATAGGCGAGATGATGAACTATCCCGGCGTCATCTACCAGGACCGGGGGGTGCTGGAGAAGATAGCCATAGCCGGCAATAAGGTGATAGACGGCCACGCGCCGATGCTCAAGGACAAGCAGCTTTACGCCTATGTCTCGGCCGGCATCAAGAGCGACCACGAATGCACCGACGTGGCCGAGGCGCGCGAGAAGCTGCGCGCCGGCATGTACATCATGATACGCGAAGGCACGGCCGCCAAGAACCTCAAGGGGCTGCTGCCGCTGGTCAATTCGGAGAACTCGCGCAAGTTCATCCTGGTCACCGACGACCGCCACCTGGAGGACATAGAGAAACAGGGGCATATCGATTACCTGGTCCGCACCGCCATAAAGCTGGGCGTGGACCCGATACGCGCCATACAGATGGCGACGATAAACACCGCCGAGTACTTCGGCCTCAAGCAGCTCGGCGCCATCGCCCCCGGCTACCAGGCCGACCTGATAGTAGTGGACGATCTTAAGAAACTCAATATCTCCCGCGTCTTCAAGAAAGGCCGGCAGGTGGCCGTCAACCGCCGCATCGAGCCCGGCGTGATAAAGGAGTACGAGGGCAAGGTCCGCGGCACCGTCAACGTGAAGTGGATCGAGCACGAAGACTTCGCCCTGCGGGCGGAGGGGAAATACGCCAGGGTCATCAACGTGGTACCCGACCAGATAGTCACCAAGATGACCGTCGAGCCGGTCAAGCAGGACGGCGGCTTCGTCTCCGCGGACACCGACCGCGACATACTCAAGATCGCCGTCATAGAGCGGCACATGGCCTCGGGCCGCGTCGCCAAGGGCCTGGTCCGCGGCTTCGGCCTCAAGAAAGGAGCGATAGCCTCCTCCGTCTCGCACGATTCGCATAATATCGTCGTCATCGGCACTCACGACGGCGACATGTACACCGCCGCCGTGCAGGTGGTCAAGATGCAGGGCGGCATAGTGGCCGCGCTCAACGGCCAGGTCCTCGAGGCCCTGCCGCTGCCGGTGGCCGGCCTGATGTCCGACCGCAGTTCCGAATACGTCAAGGGGAAGCTCAAGCGGCTGGCCGAGGCGGCGCGGATGCTGGGCTCTAAGCTCTCCGATCCCTTCATGGCTATGGCTTTCCTCACCCTGCCCCCGATACCCGAGATACGCATAACCGACCGGGGCGTGATCGACGCGGTGAAGTTCAGCGTGACCGACCTTTTCTGCAAAGGGAAGAAATGCGCCTGATCCTGCCTCTCCTGCTGGCGCTCTCCGCGCCGGCGGGGGCCGCGCAGATAGTCCGCGGTCCCTACCTGGCGGCGGGGGCGCACGACTCCATGACGGTGCGCTTCCGCGCCGACGTCAGCACGGTGGCCTGGCTGCGCTACGGGATAGCCCCCGACTGCGAGCGCGTCACCACCATGAATTACGCCACCCGGGAGCACCGCTTCCCGCTTTTCGGACTGCTGGCGGACACGACTTACTGCTACCGCATATTCCTGCCGGAACCGACGGGCCAGGCCGTCTATAAGGCCGCGGAAGGGCGGTTCAAGACATTCCCTCCGGCGGAGAAGGAGGCTTTCACGTTCCTCGCCTTCGGCGAATCCGGGTCGGCATCGGCAGGGGACGCCATGCGGGAAGTCGTTCACGTGCCGCAGGCGGAACTGGCCGCGCAGATGGACAGGCTGTCTCCCGACTTCGTCATACATACCGGCGGGCTGGTGGCGAGCGGGCTCGACGAGGACGCCGACGCGCAGTATTTCACTCCTTACGCGGGTCTGCTCCGCCGGACCCCTTTCTTTCCAGTGCCGGGCTCGTCCGAATACGGCCCGGAGGCCGGAACGGCGGAAGGGAAAGGTTTTCTGCGCGAGAACTATTCTCCTTTCCAGAGCGTGCCGCTGACCGGGCTTCCGCCGCATTACTATTATTTCGATGTAGCCAACGCCCGCTTCATCGCGCTGGATTCCAACTCCTTCGGGGGGGCGGCGGCCGCCCCGGCGCTGGCCAGGAACTCCAAGCAGTACAAGTGGCTGGACTATGTATTGTCCCGCACCAAAAAAGAGTGGAAATTCGTGATCCTGCATCATCCCCTTTATTCCAGCGGGGAATACGGCATACTCGAGGAAATGAACGAGACGCTGCGCCCGCTGTTCGAGAAGCACCAGATTGACGCGGTATTCCAGGGCCATGAGCGCGTCTATGAGCGCACCTCGGCCCTGGTCGGGGACTCGGTCACCGAGGGAGGTATCGTATACCTGACCCTGGGAGGCGGCGGGCGGAGCCCGGCCGCGCCCCGCGAGGAAACGGCCGAATGGTCGGAGAAGTTCCTCCCGGAACCTCATTTCGCCGAGGGCCGCGTCAACGGCCGGCTTTTCACACTGATGGTATACGGGAAGGACGGGACGGTCCTCGACATCTTCCGGATCGAGAAGCCGGCTCTCCCCTGACGGGTCAGTCGGGGTCCAGGTCGAGAAGCACCGGTTCCGTCTCCCCGCGGGAGCTCCCCGGGGCGGGGTCGGGATCTCCGGAGAGACCCTTCAGGCTCAGCACTATCATCCTGGCGGACTGGGTGAAAAGCCGGTTGGCCATAAGGAGACGGGTCACTTCCCCTTTCCGTATCGTCCCGCCGGCGACCGCTTCGGCGCACGAGGAGATGAACCTCCTGTCGGCCTCTTCCGCGGTCCTGAACAGATTGTCCAGTTCCCGCGGGGCGCCGGAGCCTTCCGGCATCCTCGCCAGCCTGCCGGAAAAATCCCTCAACTCGGCCAGCCTTTCCTTGAGGTCACGGCCGGCCCCGGCCAGGAAGGCGTTCTCGTCCGACGCGAAATCCTCCACCTGTGCGCGCAGGTCGTAAAAGTTCCGGGTGGCGTTCATCACGCTGCGGCTGGCCCTTATGACGGGCTCCAGTTGCAGGGCTTCCAGTTCTTCCGTCTCCTGCGACTGCACTTGCGCGTAAAAAGCGAATATTTCGGCGTGAAGCCGCTCAAGATCGTAGTAATGCACTTCTTCCTCTTCGGCCGCGCCCTCCCCGGACGACGAGGGGAGGCCGTACCTGCCGGCGGTATAGCGCAGCGACAGGGTGAGCTGGTTTAGGACCTCGTTGCGCAGGGAGTGCAGCGCCGCCTCGGGGACCTGCGGGGAGGCGTTCGGTATGAAGCGGGCCAGGATCATCCTTCTCTCCGGGAAGAGCGTCTTCAGCCGCCGCGCCAGCGGGGGGATCGCCGGATAGAAGAAAGCCACGGCCACCAGGTTGAATATCGTATGGAAGGCCGCCACGGCCAGCGTGGGGCTGGCCACAGGATCCACGAGGGACTCCACCGCCCGGGACAGTAGCGGCAGGGCCGGCATGACGATGAGGGCGGTGCCCGCCTTGAGCGCAAGCGAGCCCAGGGCTGTCTGTTTCTTGGCCGGGATGCCGCCTATCGAGACCAGGAGCAGGGGGACCACGCTGCCGACATTAGCGCCGATGACCATGCCCGCGGCCTGCCTGAAATCGATTATCCCGCCGAAGACGGCCGTAAGCACCACCGCGATGGAGGCGGAGCTGGACTGCATTATGGCTGTCAGGACCAGGCCGGTCAGCACATAGATCCAGAGGCCGAGGTCCGGCAGCGCGGCCAGGTCCGTTCCCGACGCCAGGACCTCCGCGGCTTTCTTCATATAATCGAGTCCCAGGAAGAGCAGGCCGAAAGCGAAAAGCAGCTTGCCCGCGTTAGTCCAGCGCGGCGAACCGCCGAATAGGACCAGGCCCAGGCCGCCCAGCCCCACAAGCGGCAGCGCGAAATGGTCTATCTTGACGGAAAAGCCGAAGAAGGCCACTATCCAGGCTGTAGCGGTAGTGCCGACCATGGCGCCCAGCAGCGTGGCCAGGGCGTTGGAGAGCGTGAGCATGCCGGCGCCCACGAAAGCCAGGGCCATCAGCCCGACCGCGGAACTGCTCTGGAGGACGGAGGTCGTAGCGACGCCGGTCAGCAGGGCCCTGCCGCGGGTGCCGGTGAAGCGGCGTATCAGCGTCTTGAGCGACCGTCCCGCGAGGGCCTTGATGGATTCTTCGAGCATGAACATGCCGAAGAGGAACATGCCCAGCCCCGCCAGGAAACTCCACGCGTCGAACACTATCGGCACCTCCGTGAACTTTACCAGCCCGCCGCAAGATTTTAGCAGTTTTGCGGCGCCATGCCGGCCGTTTTTCCCGGCCGGCTTTTTATGCTATCGACAGCGCGGTATTGTATCTATGATAGAATGGATGAGTTGACCGCTATACGCAGGCCGGAGGAAAGTTGATTTTCCCGCAGTCCTTTAACCGCAGACTCACGGCTTTTAAAGAAAACCTCGACCGTATCCTCCCTGCGGCCAAAGTGGCCGACGAGCCGCCCCTCAAAGCCGAACTTTTCAACATCGACCAGTTCAGGCGCCATGGCGCCGCCCTGGCCGTCCGGCACGCCGTAAGCTTTAAACGGGGCAGGGAGAAACTCCTGGCCCGGCTCAGCGAGAATGAGACTATCATCCTCAGGGCTTTCAAACTCCTCAACCAGGAGGGAGGCGCCAAAAGAAGGATCTCTCCCGCCGGCGACTGGCTGCTGGACAATTATTACCTTATCGAGGAGCAGATACGCCTGGCGCAGAAGTTCCTGCCCAAGGGCTACAGCCGGGAACTGCCCAAGCTCACCAGGGGCCCGCTGGCCGGCTATCCCAGGGTTTACGACATCGCCATGGAGATAGTTTCCCATAGCGACGGCCGGCTGGACATAAAAGTGGTGGCCGAATTCGTGGCCGCGTACCAGTCGGAAAAACATCTCAAGCTGGGAGAATTGTGGGCCGTTCCCATAATGATACGCCTGGCGCTGATAGAGAACCTGCGCCGCATCGCCTCCCGCATGATACTGGCTCAGCTGGACCGGGACATAGCCGGCTACCGCGCCGGCAGGATCCTGGAAGTCCTGGCCAAAGACACCAGCGGGGTGATACTCGAGATCGCGTCGATGGCCAAAGCGGACCTGCCGATGTCGGATTCTTTCGTGGCCGAATTCGTGCGCCAGCTGCACGGCCAGAGCCCCGCCTTCAATCTGCCCATCGTCTGGCTGGAGAAGCGGCTCGCCGAGAAAGGGCGCACTATAGAGCGCCTCATCCAGTCGGCCAATCAGAAGCAGGCGGCCGACCAGGTCTCCATCGCCAACACCATAGAGAGCCTGCGCTTCCTGGAAGTCACCGACTGGCACGAGTTCGTGGAAAGCCTTAGCGCGGTGGAGAAAGAGCTGCGCCAGGACCCTTCCGGCGATTATTCCCTTATGTCTTTCGCCACGCGCGACAGTTACCGCCACGCCGTGGAAAGCCTGGCGCTCCGGGCCGGGCTGGAGGAAGAAGCGGTGGCGGCGCTGGCGGTAGAAGCGGCACGGGAGGCGAAGGCGGCGGGCGCGGACTCCCCGGCCTCGCATGTCGGGTATTACCTCGCGGACAGGGGCCTCGGACAATTCTGCCGCGGGCTGGGGCTGAGTCTGTGGTTCCGGGATTATCTCACGGTAAAAAAGACCGCGCCGGTGTTGATCCTTTACACGGGGACGGTCGCGCTCCTTACGCTGGCGGTCACCGCGGGAGCGCTGCTGCTTGCCTGGGAGCAGGGGCTCAGAGCCTGGCCGTGGTTCGCCGCTTTCGGCCTGCCGCTGCTCTTCGTTTCCAGCCAGGCGGCTATCGCGCTGGCCAACTGGTTCTTTACCAAAAGCGTGGAGCCCAAACGGCTGCCCAGGATGGATTTCTCCGAGGGGATACCGGATCACGCCCATACGCTGACCGTGATACCGACCATGCTCACCGGCCCCCGGGCCGTCGACTCGCTTATCGAGGGAATAGAAGTCTCCTACCTGGCCAATATCGACGCCAACGTGGAGTTCGCGCTGCTGACCGACTTCCCCGACGCCGCGCGGGAGGCCATGCCGGGCGACGAAGGACTGCTGGCGCAGGTGCGGGAAGGGATAGAGCGGCTCAATCACAAGTACCGCCAGCATAAAGAAAATATTTTCTTTCTTTTCCACCGGCCGCGCCGCTGGAACGCCCGCGAGAAGGTCTGGATGGGCTATGAGCGCAAGCGCGGTAAACTCGCCGACCTCAACGCCCTGCTCCGGGGCGGGGGAGAGGACCGCTTCAGCGCGATAGTGGGAGATACTCGGCGCCTGCAGGACGTCAAATACGTGATAACACTGGACACGGACACCCGCATGCCCCGGGACGCGGCGCGGGACCTGGCCGGGACTATCGCCCATCCCCTGAACAGGCCGGTCTACGACGATAAAAAGCGGCGCGTGGTTTCCGGCTACACCATACTGCAGCCGAGGGTGGACGTCGGCTACCCCGGCGAAAACCCTTCCCTCTTCATCAGGATCTTCGGCGGTGAGCCGGGCATAGACCCGTACACGAAGACGGTGTCGGACATCTACCAGGACCTTTTCCTGGAGGGCTCGTTCATCGGCAAAGGGCTTTACGACGTGGACGCTTTCGAAAAAGCGCTCGGCGACCGCCTGCCCGAGAACCTCATCCTCAGCCACGACCTGCTGGAAGGCTGCTACGCCCGCTCCGCGCTGGTCACCGACGTGCAGTTCTACGAGAAGTATCCCTCCAGCTACCTGGCCGACGTCAACCGCCGGCACCGCTGGATACGCGGCGACTGGCAGATCTCCGCCTGGCTGCTGCCTTTCGTCCCTGGCCGGGCGCTGGAGCGCAACCCCCTTTCCTTCCTGTCGCGCTGGAAGATCTTCGATAACCTGCGGCGGAGCATAGTGCCGGCCGCGGCCACCTGGCTGCTGCTGGCGGGCTGGCTGTTCTTCTCTCCCGCGTGGTTCTGGCCGGCCGTAGTGACCGTGCTCTACGGCTTTCCCGCCCTGTTCATCTCCTGCGTGGACGCGGCCGCCAAGAACAGGGACATCACGCTGAACACGCACCTGGGCTCGGTACTCAACTCGCTGGGCCTGCGCGCCGCCCAGTTCGTCCTTTCGCTGACTTTCCTGGTACACGAGGCTTTCTACAACCTGCACGCCATAACGGTAACGTTCTGGCGCATGCTCGTTTCGCGCAGGCGCCTGCTCGAATGGCGCACCTCGGGCGAAGCGGAGCTGCAGTCGGCCACGACCATCCCCCAGTACGCCGGAGGAATGCCGGCCGGACCGCTTGCCGCGCTGTTCTTGGGTCTCCTGTTCCTGGCGGCCGGCAGGCGGCCGGACTTCCTGGCCGCGGCGTTCTGCTGCCTTTGGCTTGTGTCCCCGGCCGTCGCCTGGCTGCTTGGCCGGCCGCCGGGCCGGCGCAAATCGGGACTTTCCGGGGCGCGCGCCGTTTTCCTGCGCGCGCTGGCGCGCAAAACCTGGGGGTTTTTCGAGACTTTCGTGACGGAGCGGGACAACTGGCTGCCGCCGGATAATTTCCAGGAGGAACACCTCGGGGCCGTGGCCCACAGGACCTCTCCCACCAATATCGGCCTGTCGCTCCTGTCCAGCCTGGCGGCCTACGATTTCGGCTATGTCTCCATGGGCAGGCTGTTCAACAGGACGGAGAAGACGATAAAGACGATGAGCGGCATGGAGAAATACAGGGGACATTTCTACAACTGGTACGACACGGAAACCCTGAAGCCGCTCAAGCCCCTCTATGTCTCGTCGGTGGACAGCGGCAATATGGCCGGACACCTGCTGGTGCTGCGCGCGGGCCTGCTGGAGCTGACCGGGCATAAGGTGGTGTCGCCCAAAATTTTTGACGGCCTGGCCGATACGCTTTCCGTCGTGCAGGAATGCGCGGCCGGGGCGGCCAGGAGCGGGATGGGCGGCGCCGGGGCCGCCGCCCGGAAACTCTCGGAGCAGGCGGCCCTGCTCGAAAAAAAGCTGAAGCCGGCCCCTTCCTCGATCGCTGAGATATACTCGCTGCTCCGGCGGGCGTCGGCGGAGAGCGCCAGGGTCCTTTCCGGCCTGCAGGGAAAGCACTTCGACGGGGCCGGCAGGTGGCTGCGCGATTTCGAGAAGCAGTGCTATGACCACATCGAGGACATGCTTTTCATCGCGCCGTGGCTGCTGCTGCCGCCCGAGATCCCCGGGATGTGGGAGAGGGGGGACGAGGGCCAGCGGCGGCGTCTCGCCCTGCTGCGCGGGGAACTGGCCAGGCTGGACGCCATCCCGACTCTCGGGGAGTCGGCCCGGCTGGAGCTGAAGCTTTTCCCGCTGATCGACGGCATCCTGGCCGGGCTCGACGCCCGGGACGGGGCCGCGCTCCGTGAAAGGGAATGGTTCTCGCTGCTGCGCGCCGCCGTAAAAGAGACCAGCGACAGGGCCAGCGCCAGGATCCTCGCCCTGGACGTCCTGGCGCTGAGCTGCAGCGAGCTCTCCGCCGTGGAATTCGATTTCCTCTACAACAAGGGCGCGCACCTCCTGTCCATCGGCTATAACGTCTCCGAACACAGGGCGGACCCGGGCTGCTACGACCTGCTGGCCTCCGAGTCCCGTCTTGGCAGCTTCGTGGCCATCGCCCAGGGAAAGCTGCCGCAGAAGCACTGGTTCATGCTGGGGCGGCTGCTCTCCAAGTACGGCGGGGACCCGGTGCTGGTCTCCTGGGGCGGGTCGATGTTCGAATACCTCATGCCGCTGCTGGTAATGCCGGTCTACGAAGACACTCTGCTGGAGCGGACCTACAAGGCGATGATAGGCTGCCAGATGGAATACGCCGCGGACAACGGCATCCCGTGGGGCATGTCGGAATCGGGCTATAACAAGCTGGACGCGGCCCTGACCTACCAGTACCGCTCCTTCGGCGTTCCCGACATAGGCTTCAAGCGCGGGCTCTCCGAAGACCTGGTGGTGGCGCCGTACGCCGGCGTGCTCGCCCTCATGGTAAACCCGGAGAAGGCCCTGGACAACCTGGAGCGGCTGGCCGCGGAGGGCTTCGGCGGAGAATACGGCTTTTACGAGGCGGTGGATTACACGCCGTCCCGGGCGGCCCGCGACGGCGGCCGCTCGGTGGTGAAGTCCTACATGGCGCATCACCAGGGCATGAGCCTCCTGTCGCTAGCCTACGTCCTCCTGGACAGGCCCATGCAGCGGCGCTTCCTGGCCGACCCGATGTTCAGGGCGACCGAGCTGCTGCTGCAGGAGCGGGTCCCCAAGGCCTCGCCCTTCCTTTACGATACCGAAGTCTCGGGCATACTGCGCAAGACAGACGAGACGGAAGCCCTCTCGCGCGTTTTCAACACCCCCAACACCCCCGCGCCGGAAACGCACCTGCTGTCCAACGGCGCCTACAGCCTGATGGTGACCAACTCGGGCGGAGGCTACACCCGTTGGCGGGACATAGCGGTCACGCGCTGGCACGAGGACGCGGTGCTGGAGGGAGAGGGCTCGTTCATTTACCTGAGGGACGCGCAAACCGGCCATTTCTGGTCTTCGGCCTACCAGCCGACGCTCAAAAAACCCTCAAGGTACGAGGCCATCTTCTCCAGGTCCCGCGCGGAGTTCAGGCGCCGGGACGGGGATATCGACGTCCATACCGAGATAGCGGTCTCTCCCGAGGACAACATAGACCTGCGCCGGGTGCGCGTCCGCAACCTCTCCCGCGAAACCCGCGTCATAGAGCTTACCAGCTACGCCGAAGTGGTTCTCAACCAGGCCGCGCCGGACCTGGCCCACAGGGCTTTCAGCAACCTTTTCGTGGAGACGGAAATAATCCGGTCGCACCAGGCCATACTCTGCGCCAGGCGGCCGAGGTCCCGGAAGGACAAGTCTCCCATCCTGGCCCACTTCGTGGCGGTACACGGCAATTCCGTCGTCGGCGCTTCCTACGAGACCGACCGCGATAAGTTCATTGGCCGCGGCAACACCCTGGCCAACCCCGCGGCCATGGTCCGGGAAACTCTTTCCGACAGCGCGGGGCCGGTCCTCGACCCCGTCACGGCCATCCGCTGCCGGGTCAGGCTCGAGCCCGGCGAAGAGGCCGTGGTGGATTATGTCACCGGCGTCAGCGACAGCAGGGAGGCCGCCCGGGCGCTGATAGAGAAGTACCGCGACCGCAACCTGGCCGACAGGGTCTTCGACCTGGCCTGGACTCACGGGCAGGTGGCGCTGCAGCAGATAAACGCGGCGGAATCCGACGCGCAGGTCTACGGCCGCCTGGCCAGCGCGATCATTTACGCCAACCCCGAGTGGCGCGCCCACGCCAGCGTCCTGAGGCAGAACTTCAGGGGCCAGCCGGACCTCTGGGGCTACGGGATCTCCGGCGACCTCCCGATCGTGATAGTCCGCATAGAGGACCAGGAGAACATAGGGCTGATAGCGCGCATGGTCCAGGCCCACGCCTACTGGCGCATGAAGGGCCTGGCGGTGGACCTCTTCATCTGGAACGATAACCGTTCCGTTTACCGCGACGCGCTGAGCGAAAAGATAAACGACCTGGTAACGGCCAACGCCAAGCTGCTCGCGGACCGGCCGGGCAGGATCTTCTCGCGGCGCGCGGACCAGATGTCGGAAGAAGACAAGACGCTCATGCAGACCGTGGCGCGGATAGTCATCTCCGACAGGGGCGGCACCCTGGCCGAGCATCTCGACCGCGTGGCGCGGCTGACGCCGCCCCGCCTGCTCTTCGTGGCGCCTCGGG